>NZ_JAVAXX010000640.1:0-953 GCF_042709275.1 Bacillus sp. LR_5
TATTTTGCGTATCACCATAATATTACGATCGCTTTCTTCAATAGGCAGCTTAAAAGAATGGATATTCTCAAGTTCTCCTCCAAGCGTCGTGATTGCTTTTTTGCCTGCATTCAGTTCTTCTTCTGCTGATGCGGCTTTTAAAGCAACAAATAAACCGTTTTTCTTCACCAGAGGCAAGCAAAGCTCACTCAAAACAGATAATCTCGCAACTGCTCGCGCTGTCACAATATCATAGCTTTCACGCACGTCTTTCCGTTGCCCGAACGTTTCAGCTCTGTCATGGCAGAATGTTGTATTCTCCAATTGCAAAGCCTCAGATAACTTTTCTAAAAACGTGATCCGTTTGTTCAGTGAATCCACGATTGTGACATTGAGGTGCGGAAAGCATATTTTTATCGGCAGACTTGGAAAACCCGCTCCCGCTCCAACATCACAAATCGTGTTCACCTGATTGAAGTCGACATAAAAAGCAGCTGTAATGGAATCATAAAAATGCTTTAAATACACTTCTTTTTTCTCTGTTATTGAAGTGAGATTGATTTTTTCGTTCCATTCAACCAGCATGTCGTAATACAGCTCAAATTGCTCCAGCTGACGGGGAGAAAGGGAGATCCCTTTTTCCGCCAAACCAGAAGTGAATTCTTCAATATTCATGCCGTCATCCTTTCTATTCGGCTATCTTCGCAATGCGTCCCTGCTCTAAATACACCAATAGAATTGAAATGTCCGCCGGGTTTACACCGGAAATGCGGGAAGCCTGGGCAACAGACAAAGGCCGTACATTTTTCAGTTTTTGACGCGCCTCGGTCGCAATCCCCTTAATTGCGTCATAATCAATTCGGTCTGGAATTTTTTTATTTTCCATCTTCTTCAGTTTTTCCACTTGCTGAAGAGATTTTTCAATATATCCTTCATATTTCACTTGGATTTCTACTTGTTCTGCCACGTCTTGA
>NZ_JAVAXX010000641.1:0-950 GCF_042709275.1 Bacillus sp. LR_5
TTTCTCTGCAAGCTTTTTTCTATGAGCGTTTTTTATCGGCAAGGCGCTGTGCTTTCTGTGTATTAGCAAAATGGAGTTTTGTAAAGGTTCTGAGAGCAGATGCCCCTTTTTTGAGGATCAGCTTGGCTGCTGCTTCATCCACGTGCGGGCCGGCCCCTTTCGGAAGTGTCATTCCTGCCTCACGCGACAGTTTATCCATTTCCATTAAAAACGAATATCTTGCAATGATTGAAGCAGCGGCGACTGACAAGTGAATGCCTTCAGCCTTTGTGCTGAAATAGGTCCGCTCCCTCACAATGTCTCTGCCCCTTAAATGATTGAAGTAGACGCCTGGCTCAGCGAATTGGTCAATCAAAATGGCCTCAGGCTTTACCCCATCCATTTTTCTTAACAAATGGGTTATGGCTTGATTGTGCAGCAAAGCTTTCATTTTCCCTTGGCTCATGCCTTTTTCCTGCATGCTGTTGTACTTTTCATTCTTTAAAACCAACAGGCTGTATGGAATGGTTTTGATCAGGTTTCGGGCAATCTCAATGATTTGCGGATCCTTTAAGTCTTTAGAGTCCTTAACACCGAGTTCCTTCATTAAAGGAAGCATTGTTTTGTCGACGTACGCGCATACAACCGTCATCGGGCCAAAGTAATCTCCGGTTCCGACCTCGTCAGAGCCGATAACAGACATGCCGGCGATATCTGCCGGAGGGGCATAACGGGGGTCAGCCGGCTTTTTGGCCGTTTTCTTCTTTTCCTGCGGCTCTGCTGTTCCCCAGCGTGCGGATTCTGCCGCTGCGTTTTTGCCTTGAAACAAGACCTTGCCGGATTTATATGCTGTAATGGTACAGCCTGGCGGTTTCGCCTGAAAAACGGCTCCCTGCGGAACAGAGGCAGTAAGCGAACCGCTGTACGTCGTTTTCATTTGGTCAATAGCAGACAACGATACTTTTATCACA
>NZ_JAVAXX010000642.1:0-928 GCF_042709275.1 Bacillus sp. LR_5
TGTTTTCATCTCATAGTCCATGACGGCAAGCTGTTCAATAATTGACCGGAGCTCGGCTTCTGAAAAAAGCCTTGCTTGATCCATCGCCAGCTTTACCCGAAATGGATGAACTTTTAAGTTAGAAGCGATTTGCTTTTGTCCGTATCCTTGTTCCGCGAAGTACTTTGTTTGCAGGATCAGCCGGAACTGGTTCGAAATAAGCGCCATGATTTTGATTGGTTCTTCATTTTGTTTGAGCAAATCATAAAAAATTTGCAGACTCTCCGTTCGTTTTCGGTTGACGATTTTATTAATCAGCTCAAAAATATTTTGTTCAAGGCTTCTCGCAACAAGCATTTTCACATCATCCAGCGTAATTTCTTCACGATCTCCAATAAACGTGCAGAGCTTTTGAATCTCCTGAAAAATCGATGACAGATGTCCATTCACAAGCAGAACCAAATGCTCCGCCGCTTCAGTGCCGATTGTTTTCTGCTCGGTTTTTGCAAGGTTGACAGTAAAATCTGTCGTCTCCTTTGCGTTTAATTCCTTCGCCTCCATCATAAATGCGTGCTTCTTTAGCGCTTTCGTCAGTTTTTTCCGCTCATCCAGCTTTTCATACGGGGCAAGCAGGACAAAGACCGTGTAAGGCGCAGGAGATTGTATATATGTTTCAAGCGCACTGACGTTTTGCTCAATTTTTTCTTTTTTCTTTTCACCTGTTAAAAAGTATGGATTTTTCACAATAACAAGACGCCGCTCCCCCATAAACGGGAACGTTTCAGCATCTGCAATTGCTTGATCCAGCGGGTCCTCTTCCAGATCAAAAACGGATAGATTGAAATCCTTTGTCTCCTGATCAATGACCGTCTGTCTGATCCTGCTGACGGTTTCTTGCAACAGATACGTCTCTTTTCCGTATAAACAATAAACCGGATGAACATCTCCC
>NZ_JAVAXX010000643.1:0-928 GCF_042709275.1 Bacillus sp. LR_5
GGTTTTCATCTCATAGTCCATGACGGCAAGCTGTTCAATAATTAAACGGAGCTCCTCCTCTGAAAAAAGCCTTGCTTGATCCATCGCCAGCTTTACCCGAAATGGGTGAACTTTTAGATTAGAAGCGATTTGTTTTTGTCCGTATCCCTGTTCCGCGAAGTACTTCGTCTGCAGAATCAGCCGGAACTGATTCGAAATAAGCGCCATAATTTTGATCGGTTCTTCATTTTGTTTTAGCAAATCATAAAAAATTTGCAGACTCTCTGTTCGTTTTCGGTTGACGATTTTATTGATCAGCTCAAAAATATTTTGTTCAAGGCTTCTAGCAACAAGCATTTTTACATCATCCAGCGTAATTTCTTCACGATCTCCAATAAACGTGCAGAGCTTTTGAATCTCCTGAAAAATCGATGACAGATGACCGTTCACAAGCAGAACCAAATGCTCCGCCGCTTCCGTGCCGATTGTTTTCTGCTCTGTTTTTGCAAGGTTGACAGTAAAGTCTGTCGTTTCCTTTTCATTTAATTCCTTCGCCTCCATCATAAACGCGTGCTTCTTTAACGCTTTCGTCAGCTTTTTCCGCTCATCAAGCTTTTCATACGGAGCAAGCAGGACAAAGACTGTGTAAGGCGCAGGTGATTGTATATATGATTCAAGCGCACTGACGTTGTGCTCAATTTTTTCTTTTTTCTTTTCACCTGTTAAAAAATATGGATTTTTCACAATGACAAGACGCCGCTCCCCCATAAACGGAAACGTTTCAGCATCTGCAATCGCTTGATCCAGCGGGTCCTCTTCCAGATCAAAAACGGATAGATTGAAATCCTTTGTCTCCTGATCAACGACCGTCTGTCTGATCCTGCTGACGGTTTCTTGCAGCAGATATGTCTCTTTTCCGTATAAACAATAAACTGGATGGACATCTCCT
>NZ_JAVAXX010000644.1:0-909 GCF_042709275.1 Bacillus sp. LR_5
AGAGGTTCTGCTTTATTGTCAGTATGTATGGAGACGGTGGGAGTCGAACCCACGTCCAGAAACATCGATTACTTAAGCGTCTACGAGCGTAGCCTGCATATTTATGGTTTCACTCATCTTCTTGCCTGCGGGCGGGCCTTCCGAGAGCTAGTCTGTTCATCTCTTCTTACGTTCTCAGACAGGAACGCAAGCGTAGCCTACTTGGATGTGCTCTTCACAGACACATAGGCAATGTCAGGAAGAGCTCGCTGCGCTTATTAGGCAGCTAATGCTACGTTTTGGTTAAAACTGTTAGTTTTGCCAGTTATATTTAAGTGCGTGTTTACGAGATCGCCTCTCGGCTCGCAGCTCAAGCTCGATCCATCCCTGTCGAATCCGTAACGTCCCCTTGGTATAAGGGAAATACGGGAGAAAATATCAAGCTCTCACTCAAACTGGCTATAGTCTTATTATAACATGATCACGGCTCTTTTCAATTGTCAAATCCTTCAAATGAATGGCGTCGTGATCTAATCGTGAACACAGTATAGCACAGGCCTGATTTTCGAATCAAGCACTATGCCTTTAGAAGCCTTTTTGACTGTCTCTGAACGCTCTTTCAATTTCCCGCTTCGCGTCCTTGCGCTTCAAGTCTTCCCGTTTGTCATAGTTCTTCTTCCCTTTTCCAAGGCCGAGAAGCACTTTGGCAAAGCCGTTTTTTAAATACAGCTTCAGCGGAACGAGAGAATAGCCTTTTTCCTTTGTTAACCCGATCAGCTTATTAATCTCCTTGCGGTGCATTAACAGCTTTCTTGTCCGGAGCGGATCGTGGTTATAGCGGTTTCCCTGCTCATATGGGCTGACGTGCATATTGTGGAGAAACACTTCTCCCCGTTCGATTTTGGCGAAGGAATCCTTAAGGTTTACGCG
>NZ_JAVAXX010000645.1:0-900 GCF_042709275.1 Bacillus sp. LR_5
CTTAAAACTGTTCAGTGAAGAACAAGGCCTCATTATCTCAGTGATGACGCATCCGACTACCGGGGGCGTATCAGCAAGCTTTGCATCCCTTGGCGATTACAATTTCGCTGAGCCTGGCGCGCTAATCGGTTTTGCCGGAAGACGCATTATTGAACAGACAATAGGAGAAAAACTGCCTGAGGACTTCCAAACGGCTGAATTTTTATTAAAACATGGACAGCTTGATGCGGTTATTCACCGCGACGATATGAAAAAAACGTTAGAGAATCTGGTGGATATGCATCAAACAGGAGGTGACATAGAGTGGCTGCAAGATTAGAATTTGAAAAACCGGTCATTGAACTGCAAACCAAAATCGCCGAACTAAAAAAATTCACCCAAGATTCCGATATGGATCTAAGTGCTGAAATCGAACGGCTCGAAGACCGTCTCGCTAAGCTTCAGGATGATATTTACAAAAATCTGAAGCCTTGGGACCGTGTTCAAATCGCGCGTCTGGCGGACCGGCCGACAACGCTTGATTATATCGAACACCTGTTTACCGACTTTTTTGAATGTCACGGAGACAGAGCGTACGGGGACGATGAAGCCATTGTCGGCGGGATTGCGAAGTTCCATGGCCTTCCTGTAACGGTTATCGGGCATCAGCGCGGCAAAGACACGAAAGAAAACCTAGTCCGCAATTTTGGGATGCCTCACCCTGAAGGCTATCGAAAAGCGCTTCGTCTCATGAAACAGGCTGACAAATTCAACCGACCGATTATCTGTTTTATTGATACGAAGGGAGCATACCCTGGACGAGCAGCGGAGGAAAGAGGACAAAGCGAAGCCATTGCCAAAAACCTGTTTGAGATGGCCGGCCTTCGAGTGCCTGTTATCTGCATCGTCATCGGTGAAGGC
>NZ_JAVAXX010000646.1:0-900 GCF_042709275.1 Bacillus sp. LR_5
ACCTTCACCGATGACGATGCAGATAACAGGCACTCGAAGGCCGGCCATCTCAAACAGGTTTTTGGCAATAGCTTCACTTTGTCCTCTTTCTTCAGCTGCTCGTCCAGGGTATGCCCCCTTCGTATCAATAAAACAGATAATTGGCCTGTTAAATTTGTCAGCCTGTTTCATCAGACGAAGCGCTTTTCTGTAGCCTTCAGGATGCGGCATCCCAAAATTGCGGACTAGGTTTTCCTTCGTGTCTTTGCCGCGCTGATGCCCGATTACCGTTACAGGGAGGCCGTGGAACTTCGCAATCCCGCCGACAATGGCTTCATCGTCCCCGTACGCTCTGTCTCCGTGACATTCAAAAAAGTCGGTAAACAGGTGTTCGATATAATCAAGAGTTGTCGGACGGTCCGCCAGACGCGCGATTTGAACCCGGTCCCATGGCTTCAGATTTTTGTAAATATCATCCTGAAGCTTAGCGAGACGGTCTTCGAGCCGTTCGATTTCCGCACTTAGATCCATATCGGAATCTTGGGTGAATTTTTTTAGTTCGGCGATTTTGGTTTGCAGTTCAATCACCGGTTTCTCAAATTCTAATCTTGGAGCCACTCAATGTCACCTCCTGTTTGATGCATATCCAGCAGATTTTCTAACGTTTTTTTCATATCGTCGCGATGAATAACCGCATCAAGCTGTCCATGTTTTAATAAAAATTCAGCCGTTTGGAAGTCCTCAGGCAGTTTTTCTCCTATTGTCTGTTCAATAATCCGTCTTCCGGCAAAACCGATCAGCGCGCCAGGCTCAGCGAAATTGTAATCGCCAAGGGATGCAAAGCTTGCTGATACGCCCCCGGTAGTCGGATGCGTCATTACTGAAATAATAAGACCCTGTTCTTCACTGAACAGTTTTAAC
>NZ_JAVAXX010000647.1:0-894 GCF_042709275.1 Bacillus sp. LR_5
ACTTCTCTTTTCCGGGTTTTCTTTTTGCTGAGTATGCGGGAACCATCACAATTCCCGCGAAAAACAGTATGATGCCAGTCCAGCGCATAGGCTGGTAATAGACTGTGTCCCGTAAACATACCACGGCCGACAAAATAATGATACAAGCTGCCACAACAATGGCAGCACCAATGTATCCTGTTTTCTCCATATTTATTCTCCTTTTGAAGGGAATAGCTTCTGCCTTTTTTCAGATTCGGGATCGTTTTCGATCGTAATCTCTGAGTCTAAAATCACCGTCTCTCTCGTTTCTTCATGATACGCCGGCCAATTCACAGCTTCGGTGCTTGGGTTTCCTGTTTTAGCGAACGTGATCCACGCGGATTGTATCGTGTGAGAAAGCTGTTTCACCTCATCCGTAATCTCCGCTTTTGCCATTCGTTCCAATCCGTCCAGATTTCCAAAGACAAAAGGAAGCTCTAATGCGTGAAACGCTTTATTGTACGGCGGCTTCTCCGGGTGCCAATCGAACCGGTACATCCAGACAGGGGCGTAATGAGACTGTGCGGATGCATAGGCGACGGCAGGGCGCCAAAATAATAAATCAGTCATCATATGAATTTGGCTTTCCAGAGAACGCGGATACAAATCGGCAGCTTTCTCTGCCAGCGGCTTCCCTAGTAAATACTCGAGTGCTGCATCAAGCGTTTCCTGAGAATGAACGTCTGAATCCGGGGTGAAAAATAAATATCCTTCATCACGGGTTGTTCCAATCAATAGCGGAATGCCGGAAGCAGCCCCTTCTGCGATCGCTTTTTCTGGTTCTTCAGGCAGCGTTTTCGGATCAAGGGCGGGCTGGAAGAACAGCTGAAAGATATTTTCTTTTTCTGCAATCCGAAGCTGATCGGCCGCTTT
>NZ_JAVAXX010000648.1:0-893 GCF_042709275.1 Bacillus sp. LR_5
CAAGCGGCCGATCAGCTTCGGATCGCAGAAAAAGAAAATATCTTTCAGCTGTTCTTCCAGCCCGCCCTTGATCCGAAAACGCTCCCTGCTGAACCAGAAAAAGCGATCGCAGAAGGGGCCGCTTCCGGCATTCCGCTATTAATCGGAACAACCCGTGATGAAGGATATTTATTTTTCACCCCAGATTCAGACGTTCATTCTCAAGAAACGCTTGATGCAGCGCTCGAGTATTTACTAGGGAAGCCGCTGGCAGAGAAAGCTGCCGATTTGTATCCGCGTTCTTTGGAAAGCCAAATTCATATGATGACTGATTTATTATTTTGGCGCCCTGCCGTCGCCTATGCATCCGCACAGTCTCATTACGCCCCTGTCTGGATGTACCGGTTCGATTGGCACCCGGAGAAACCGCCGTACAATAAAGCGTTTCACGCATTAGAGCTTCCTTTTGTCTTTGGAAATCTTGACAGATTAGAACGAATGGCAAACGCGGAGGTTACGGATGAGGTGAAACAGCTTTCTCACTCGATACAATCAGCATGGATCACATTCGCCAAAACAGGAAACCCAAGCACCGAAGCTGTGAATTGGCCGGCGTACCAGGAAGAAACAAGAGAGACGCTGATTTTAGATTCAGAGATTACGATCGAAAAAGATCCCGAATCTGAAAAAAGGCAGAAACTTTTCCCTCCAAAAGGAAAATAAACATGGGGAAAACAGGATACTTTGGTGCTGCCATTGTTGTGGCAGCTTGTATCATTATTTTATCGCCGTGGTATGTTTATGAGAAACAGACTACTACCAGTCTATACGCTGGACTGGCATCATACTGTTTTTCACGGGAATTGTGATGGTTCCCGCATACTCAGAAAAAAGAAAACCCGGAAAAGAGAAGG
>NZ_JAVAXX010000649.1:0-883 GCF_042709275.1 Bacillus sp. LR_5
TTGTTTCCTCCTCTATAGACGTGTGACCTTAACTTCAGGAAGAAGCTGCTGGACAAATTCTTCTGTTCCAAGTTCTTCGGAGAACGCGGTAGCGCTGCCTGATGTCACTCCTAAGCGGAATGCTTCTTCAAGCGGCAGCTGTTTGGAAATACCGGCAAGGAACCCTGCAACGACGGAATCTCCCGCTCCGACTGAGTTTACCAATTCCCCCTTTGGCACGTTAGCAAAATAAACACCTTCGTTCGTAAACAGAAGCGCTCCGTCTCCTGCCATGGATACGATTACATGTTCAGCACCTTGTTCTACAAGCTTTTTCCCATAAGGAACGGCTTCTTCAACAGATGTAATTGTCGTGCCGAACATTTCTCCAAGCTCATGATGGTTTGGCTTCATCAAAAACGGTTTCATTTCTGTCGCTTTCAAAAGCGCCTCGCCTGAGATATCCAGAACAACTCGTGCGTTCTGCTGTTTGCAGGCCTCTGCGATTTTTTCATAAGTATCGTGAGGCAGTGAAGATGGAATGCTTCCCGCAAGGACGACGATATCTCCCTCTTGCAGAGATTGGAACTGTTCTAAAAAGGCTTTGAAATCTTCACCCGAAATTGTCGGTCCCTGCCCGTTAATTTCAGTTTCATCACCAGTTTTCAGCTTTACATTGATACGGGTATCTCCTTTTACTTCAGAAAAAGCTGTTTCCAGGTTCTCTTCCCGCAAAAATGTTTTGATATATTCTCCGGTAAATCCGCCGACGAATCCGAGCGCTTTAGACGGTACATGGTGTCTTTTCAGCAGTCTCGATACGTTGATGCCTTTGCCCCCTGGATACTTTGTATCGTATACGGAACGGTTCAGGCCTCCTACAGTAAAATCTTCAACGTGAACA
>NZ_JAVAXX010000065.1:0-26668 GCF_042709275.1 Bacillus sp. LR_5
TGAGCAAGTATTTATGGCTTTTCAGCTGGAGCGGGCGTTTAAAGAGAAAAAAGTCATGTTTGCCGAAGCTGGAGTGGGAACGGGGAAAACGCTGGTTTATCTTCTTTTCGCGATCAGCTATGCAAGATATGTCGGCAAACCTGCCATTATCGCTTGTGCTGATGAAACATTAATCGAACAGCTAGTGAAAAAAGAGGGCGATATTTCAAAGCTGGCTGAGCATTTGGATCTGAAAATTGATACAAGGCTGTCGAAGTCACATGAGCAATATTTATGCTTGAAGAAGCTTGAAAAAACGATGCAGCGATCTGATGATGATAAATGGCTGGATCTTTATGAATCATTACCGTCATTTGTTCATGAATCACAGGCGATGCAGCGCTTTTATCCGTATGGCGACCGTAAGCAGTACGCAAATCTATCAAATGAAGAATGGTCTGAAGTAAGCTACGACTCGTTTCAGGATTGTCTGACTTGTGATATGAGACATAGATGCGGTTTGACACTTTCCAGAGATTATTACCGCAAGTCAACGGACTTGATCATTTGTTCCCATGATTTTTATATGGAGCATGTGTGGACGGAAGAATCGCGCAAACGAGAGGGCCAGCTGCCGCTCTTGCCTGATCATAGTGCTGTTGTATTTGATGAAGGACATCTGTTAGAGTTTGCTGCACAAAAAGCGTTAACCTACAGAGTGAAGCAGTCTACTCTTGAATTGTTTTTAGAACGTTTGCTTCAAAATGACATCAGAGAAGAGTTTGCTGAACTGATAGAAGATGCGCTTGCTGCAAACGATGAATTTTTCTATGTTCTTTCTGAAGAATCAAAAGAAGTAGCCGGTTCACACCGTTTAGAAATAAAAAATGACCAGCGTGTCAAAAAGGCGGCGGACGAGCTTTGCCGTTTGCTTGATAAAATCGGTGAGGCTCTTGTGTTCGAGTCTGAGATGTACACGATTGATCAATACGAGCTGTCAGTTGTGGAGGAATATGTTGAACAAATGGCGTATTCATTATCTCTATATCAAAAGGATGCGATCAGCTGGCTTGAGAAAAAGGAAGCAGAATCAACCTTTGTTGTGATGCCAAGAACGGTAGCGGAAGTGCTTGGCGAAAAAGTGTTTTCTAAGAAAATTCCTTATATCTTTTCTTCTGCCACGCTGTCAGAAGGCGGTTCGTTTGATTATATTGCCGACAGTCTCGGGATTCACGATTATTTATCATTAACCGTTGATTCTCCTTATGATTATGACGAGCAAATGACCGTTAATCTATATGCAAAAACAGATATGGTTGCTGAACAAAAAACGGCTGAAACGATTGAAACAATCAAACGTTATAAAGGCAGAACGCTGGTGCTTTTCCCTTCTTTTGAAGAATTAAACGAGTTTAAGCAGCTATCGGCGGCTTGGGAGCTGCCGTATCCGATTTTCTTTGAAGGTGATGAGGAAATCAGCAGCTTAGTGGAGAAATTCCAAGAGGAAGAGGAAACAGTACTTTGTTCGGTTCACTTATGGGAAGGACTCGATATTCCTGGTGACGCATTGAAGAATGTTACCATTTGGTCATTGCCATTCCCGCCTCATGATCCTGTATTTACAGCGAAACGCAACGGGGCGAAAAAAGATCCGTTCGAAGAAGTTGATCTGCCATATATGTTATTACGCGTACGGCAGGGCATCGGGCGCCTGATTCGTTCGAATCAAGACAGCGGCTCGATTCACATTTACGCTGGCGGAGAAAATGGACGCATCATTGATGAAGTCAAAAAGGTCTTGCCTGTTAAACCGCATATGATGTAATAGAAAAAGCTGACGATCGTGTTCGTCAGCTTTTTTAATGTGTCAGCGGGATAGCCAGCCGCCGTCAACTGCTAAAATATGCCCATTTACATAATCTGAAGCACGTGATGCCAAAAAGACTGCAGTTCCCCCGATATCATCTGCTTTGCCCCAGCGGCCGGCAGGGATTCTTTTTAAAATGTCCTCATTTCGCTTTTCATCATCCCGAATAGGCTGTGTATTCGCGGTAGAAATATAGCCCGGGGCGATTGCGTTGACCTGAACACCGGACGCCGCCCACTCATTTGCAAATGATTTTGTCAAACCGGCAACCGCGTGTTTGCTCGCTGTGTAAGCGGGAACGAGGATACCGCCTTGAAAAGATAGGAGAGAGGCGATATTAATAATCTTTCCATAACCTCTTTTCAGCATGTAACTGCCTGCCAGCTGTGTCAGAATAAACAAGCTGTTTAGATTGACATTCAGTACATGCTGCCAGTTCTCTTCTGCAAAATGCTCCGCTTTTTCTCGGTGAATAATGCCGGCATTATTGACAAGGATGTCGATCTGCCGGCTTTCGAACAGCTCAGCTGCAGAATCCTTTATCGCTTCTGGCTTGCTCATGTCCAATGTAAAAGACGTAAACGTTCGTCCTTCTTGTTCCACAAGCTGCTGTGTTTCAGACAGGCTGCTTTTATGTGATGTGCCGATAATATCAGCGCCGGCCCCGGCCAGCGCTTTGGCAATTCCTTGACCGATTCCCGTTCCCGGTCCTGTTACCAGCGCTGTTTTTCCTTCTAATGAAAAGGCGTCATGTAGATAACTCATCTTATTTCAGCCCATCCATCGGAACGACATCCATGTCCGTGAATGTGTAGTTTTCTCCAGCCATTGCCCACACAAAGCTGTAGTTTGATGTTCCTGCGCCAGAGTGAATAGACCAAGCAGGAGAAAGGACAGCCTGCTCATTTCCGACAACTAGGTGGCGGGTTTCGTCCGGCTGGCCCATGAAGTGAAACACCTTCGAATCCTTCTCAAGATCAAGGTAAAGATAAGCCTCCATCCGGCGGTCATGGACGTGTGCCGGCATAGTATTCCAATTGTTGTTTTGA
Organism: Bacillus sp. LR_5; assembly: GCF_042709275.1. Lineage (NCBI taxonomy): Bacteria > Bacillati > Bacillota > Bacilli > Caryophanales > Bacillaceae > Bacillus > Bacillus sp. LR_5. The sequence goes on from NZ_JAVAXX010000065.1 coordinate 2,896, forward strand.
TCTAACATCGTAATTCCCATCATAAGCTGACAGCTTTTAATGCCATCTTGATGAATGACTTTGTACAGGCTTCTGACGTTAGAAGCTGCATCATCGCCAAGCCGGTCCGGTGTCAGTTCAGAAAGAGCGGCTTTTTGCGTAGGATAGCTTTGATGGGCACAAGCGGAGACGAAGTAAAACTTAGCTTGTTCTCCGTTCAGGCTTGTGAATGCTACATCCTGATTGCCCATTCCGATATAGAGAAAATCCTTTGTTTGAAGCACATATTCATCATCACCAACCCTGACAGCGCCAGGCTGGCCGACATTAATAATCCCGATTTCACGCCGTTCTAAAAAGAAATCTGTTTTAAGGAAATCCCCGGCATCAAGCTTCAGGTCACTTTGCCCAGGAGCGGCGCCGCCGATGACAACCCGGTCTTCATGTGAGTAATACATCGTAAGTTTGTTTTCCGTAAATAAAGTATCCATTAAGAAATGACTGCGAAGCTCCTCTGTTGTAAAGCGTTTTACTTGTTCAGGGTGTACAGAATAACGGTTTTCCATTGTATTTCCCCCTTGGTTAGGATTTCGGCATCACTTGAATGAAAATATTTTGGTAACGGTTTCAAAGAAAATTTTAGGATAAATAGTGAAAAGAGTCAACGGGAAAATTGTGAATAAGCACATTATTAAAAAACTCTTTCCAAATTTTAAAAATATGGTATTCTTTTGTTGTAACGGTTTTGAAATCGGTTTCAAATATATGAGATACAGGAGCACTTGAATGAAAAAGAAAACAACTGGCCATACGACCATCAAAGACGTAGCTGAATATGCAGGAGTTTCGAAATCGACAGTTTCCCGCTATATCAACGGAAAAATTGATGCGATTTCTCCTGAAAAAGTGAAAAACATCAAAAAGGCAATTGCAGAATTGAATTATCGACCAAGTAAAATGGCACAAGGTTTGAAAATAAAAAAAAGCAAATTAATCGGATTTGTTGTAGCTGACATTACAAATCCTTTTTCGGTCGCGGCTTTCAGGGGAGTCGAAGAGGTTTGTGATCAATATGGCTACAGCATTATGGTGTGCAACACAGATAACAGTCCTGAAAAAGAGCGGGAAATGCTCTTAAAGCTTGAAGCCCATTCGGTTGAAGGGCTGATTTTAAACGCAACCGGAGAAAACAAGGATGTGCTGCACGCCTTTGCCGAACAGCAAATTCCAACGATATTAATTGACCGGAAACTTCCGGATCTGAAACTGGATACGGTAACGACTGACAACAGAAGGATCACAAAAGAGATTCTTCAGAAGATTTACAGCAAAGGGTACACTGATGTCGCGCTGTTTACCGAACCGATTTCATCAATCAGCCCTCGTGCAGAAAGAGCAGCTGTGTATCAGGAAATGGCTTCGGCCCAAAATGCGAACGGGCTTGTCAGAATGTATGAAATTGACGTGAAAAACAAGGAGCAGCTTAAGGTGGCGCTTCGTTCTTTTCACAAGGAGATGCCGGAGCAAAAAAAAGCGATTCTGGCTTTGAACGGCTTAATTATGCTGAAAATCATCAGCTGTATGGAAGAGCTTGGCCTGCGCATCCCTCAAGATATAGGGATTGCTGGGTTTGATGATACGGAATGGTATAAACTGATTGGTCCGGGCATTACAACGATCGCCCAGCCGTCACATGATATGGGCAGGACGGCGATGGAACGTGTATTAAAAAGGATTGAAGGTGACAAGGGAGCGCCTCAAACCATTGAATTAGAGGCAGAAGTCATCATGAGACAGTCACTTTAATCCTAGGTGCCCTCAACTAAGAGGAGGTTAGGAAGAGATGAAGCTTGATGCGGTGACATTCGGGGAATCGATGGCCATGTTTTACGCAAATGAGTATGGAGGCCTTCATGAAGTATCCACTTTTTCTAAAGGGCTGGCCGGAGCGGAAAGCAATGTCGCTTGCGGCCTGGCCAGACTCGGATTTCAGATGGGCTGGATGAGCAAGGTAGGCAATGATCAGCTCGGAACATTTATTTTACAGGAGCTTAAAAAAGAGGGAGTGGATGTGTCCCGCGTGATCCGCTCGCAGGACGGAAATCCCACTGGTCTACTGCTGAAGTCAAAAGTGAAAGAAGGCGATCCGCAAGTTACCTATTACAGGAAAAACTCAGCTGCAAGCACATTAACTTCTGCTGAATATCCGAGAGATTATTTTCAATCCGCAGGCCATTTGCATGTAACAGGTATTCCGCCTGCCTTATCAGCCGATATGAAAGACTTCACGTATCATGTTATGAACGACATGAGAAACGCCGGGAAGACGATTTCACTCGACCCCAATTTGAGAGCTTCACTTTGGCCTGATCAAGCAACAATGGTATACACAATCAATGATTTGGCTGGGCTTGCAGACTGGTTTTTCCCGGGGATCGCAGAGGGAGAGCTATTGACCGGAGAAAAAACACCTGAAGGCATTGCAGACTATTATATGAAAAAAGGTGTAAGCTTTGTCGCTATTAAACTCGGAAAAGAAGGCGCTTACTTTAAAACGAAGACAAGTGAAGGATTTGCAGAAGGCTTCCGGGTCGACCGTGTTGTTGATACAGTCGGTGCCGGAGACGGATTTGCAGTCGGTGTGATCAGTGGTATCCTCGACGGTTTGTCGTACAAGGATGCGGTGCAAAGGGGAAATGCGATTGGCGCTTTGCAAGTGCAGGCACCGGGGGATATGGACGGCCTGCCGACCAGGGAGAAATTAGCCGCGTATTTATCTGCTCAAAGAACGGTTTACCAAAAGAAAGGGGATTATTAATATGGAGTCTAAAATCGTTGAAAACCGTCTGAAAGAAGCAAGGCTGATTGCAGTCATCCGCTCAAATGATAAACAGGAGGCTAGTCAGCAGATTGAGAGTTTACTAGATAAAGGGATTCGTGCGGTTGAAGTGACTTATACGACGCCTGGGGCTTCAGATATTATCGATTCCTTCCGTAATAGAGAAGATATCTTAATCGGCGCGGGCACGGTCATCACTGCACAGCAAGCGGGAGAAGCTGCTGAGGCTGGCGCGCAGTTTATTGTCAGTCCGGGTTTTTCAGCTGACCTTGCTGAACACCTTTCTTTTTTAAAGACACATTATATCCCTGGCGTATTGACTCCGAGCGAAATCATGCAAGCGCTGACATGTGGTTTTACTACATTGAAGCTATTCCCAAGCGGTGTGTTTGGCATTCCGTTTATGAAAAATTTAGCGGGCCCTTTCCCGCAGGTGACCTTTATTCCGACAGGCGGGATACATCCGTCTGAAGTGCCGAATTGGCTCAAAGCCGGAGCTGGCGCCGTCGGTGTCGGAAGCCAGCTGGGCAGCTGTTCAAAAGATGATTTGCAGGCTGTTTTCCAAGTGTAAGTGAGATTGTTTTTTCATAACCGGAGGATGGGAGAATCCACATATGAAAATCAAAGCGACAATTGAACGGGTACCTGGCGGAATGATGATTATTCCGCTGTTTCTGGGAGCAGCACTCAATACGTTTGCGCCTGGAACAGCGGAGTTCTTTGGAGGGTTTACGGGTGCTTTGATTACCGGAACGCTGCCGATACTGGGTGTTTTTATTTTTTGCGTAGGAGCGACGATTGATTTTCGTTCTTCAGGCTATATCGCAAGGAAAGGAATCACATTATTATTGGGGAAGGTCGGATTTGCGGCGCTGCTTGGCGTGATCGCAGCGCAATTTATACCTGATGAAGGCATACAATCCGGCTTCTTTGCAGGTCTTTCTGTTTTAGCAATTGTCGCAGTGATGAATGAAACGAACGGCGGCCTGTATTTGGCGCTCATGAATCATATGGGAAGAAAAGAGGATGCTGGCGCTTTCGCGTTTATTAGTACAGAATCAGGGCCTTTTATGACCATGGTGACGTTTGGTGTGACGGGACTTGCCGCATTTCCGTGGGAAACACTGGCAGCGACAGTCATCCCGTTTTTACTCGGGTGTATACTTGGAAATCTTGATCATGACCTCAGAGACTTATTCAGCAAGGTTGTGCCGGCGATCATCCCGTTTTTTGCCTTTTCCCTCGGAAACACCTTGAATTTTGGAATGCTGATCCAATCAGGGCTTCTCGGCATTTTTATCGGTGTTTCTGTCGTCATTTTATCGGGAAGCTCCTTGTTTTTGCTTGATCGTTTTGTCGCGCGGGGAGATGGTGTCGCGGGAGTGGCGGCTTCTTCTACGGCGGGGGCGGCTGTAGCCGTGCCATACGCATTAGCGGAAGCGAATGCTTCGTTTGCGCCAGTTGCCGAATCAGCAACCGCAATCATAGCGACAAGCGTTATCGTCACCTCGCTGTTAACCCCGCTAGCAACAGTATGGGTGGATAAAAAAATCAATGAGAAAAAACGGAAAACACCGCCGCCAAAAAATCAAATGACAATCAACTGAACAAAGAAGGCTGCCGCCAAAAATGCCGGCAGCCTCTTATACAAACAAGTTGACTTTCATACCCCCTTCCATTAGCCTGTAATGGAACGGCTAGAATAGGGAGGGAATGGATATGGAGATACATACATATGAAAAGGAATTTTTTGATCTTTTAAAAAGAATCTCACATTACAGCGAAGCAGTTGCGTTAATGCACTGGGACTCCAGAACAGGCGCGCCAAAAAACGGCTCAGAGGACCGTGCCGAAAGCATCGGCCAGCTTTCAACAGATATATTCAATATCCAGACATCAGATCGGATGAAGGAGCTAATCGATGCCCTGTATGAACGATTTGATGACTTGTCTGAAGATACGAAAAAGGCAGTAGAGCTGGCGAAAAAAGAGTATGAAGAGAATAAAAAAATCCCTGAGGCTGAATACAAGGAATACGTAATTCTGTGTTCAAAGGCAGAAACTGCGTGGGAAGAAGCGAAAGGAAAATCTGATTTCAGCTTGTTTTCCCCTTATTTAGAGCAGCTGATTGAATGCAATAAACGTTTTATTACGTATTGGGGTTATCAAGAGCATCCTTATGATGCATTGCTTGATTTGTTTGAGCCGGGTGTCACGGTAAAGGTGCTTGATCAGCTGTTTTCCGAGCTTAAGGAAGCGATTATTCCTCTTGTTAAACAGGTGACAGCTTCCGGAAATAAACCAGATACAAGCTTTATCACAAAAGCGTTCCCTAAAGAAAAGCAAAAAGAGCTCAGCCTGTATTTTTTACAGGAGCTTGGCTACGATTTTGATGGTGGACGGCTTGATGAAACTGTTCATCCGTTTGCGACCACGATGAACCGCGGAGACGTTCGCGTCACGACGAGATACGACGAAAAAGATTTTCGTACGGCGATCTTTGGCACCATTCATGAGTGCGGCCACGCGGTATACGAACAAAATATTGACGAAGCACTGAGCGGCACGAACTTATCAGACGGTGCATCAATGGGAATCCATGAATCTCAATCATTATTTTACGAGAATTTTATCGGCCGCAACAAGCATTTTTGGACACCATACTATAAGAAGATTCAAGAAGCATCAGCTGAACAGTTCAAGGACATCTCTCTGGATGATTTTGTCCGGGCAATCAATGAATCAAAACCTTCATTTATCAGGGTTGAAGCGGATGAATTAACGTATCCTCTTCATATTATCATCCGATATGAAATTGAAAAGGCGATTTTTAGCAATGAAGTGTCAGTGGAAGAACTGCCGTCGCTTTGGAATCAAAAATACCAGGATTATTTAGGGATTACACCGCAGACGGACGCAGAGGGAATTTTACAGGACGTCCATTGGGCAGGAGGAGATTTCGGCTATTTCCCATCCTATGCGCTCGGTTACATGTATGCGGCTCAGCTGAAACAAAAAATGCTTGAGGATATTCCTGAATTTGACACTCTCTTGGAAAGAGGGGAATTTCATCCGATAAAGCAATGGCTGACGGAAAAGGTGCACATTCACGGAAAACGGAAAAAGCCGTTAGACATTATTAAAGATGCAACAGGAGAAGAGCTGAATGTACGCTATTTAATTGAATATTTGTCAAACAAATATTCAAATCTTTATCTGTCGTAATCAAAAGCCTGGCGGCACGGCCGTCAGGCTCTTTTATGATCGGAATTCCTTGAAAGACGAATGATATTTCAGAAAATGAAAATAAAGTTCGGGAATTTTCATTTTTCGTCTATGCAAGAGATTAGAATCTTGATATAATTTATTACAATATCATAGGAACACTCATATAATCGCGTGGATATGGCACGCAAGTTTCTACCGGGCACCGTAAATGTCCGACTATGAGTGAGCAATGAGACCGCATGTGTACGGTTTTTTGTTATATCAGCATTGCTTGCTCTTTTTTTGAGCGGGCAATGCTTTTTTTATTCTCATAACGGAGGTAAGCAGGATGGAAGCACTGAAAAGGAAAATAGAGGAAGAAGGCGTCATATTATCTGATCAGGTATTGAAAGTGGATTCTTTTTTGAATCACCAAATTGATCCGCTGCTTATGCAGAAAATCGGTGACGAATTTGCCGCCAGATTTGCTAAAGACGGTATTACTAAAATTGTGACAATCGAATCATCCGGAATCGCTCCCGCTGTAATGACAGGCTTGAAGCTTGGTGTGCCGGTTGTCTTCGCGAGAAAACATAAATCATTAACACTCACCGACAACTTGCTGACAGCGTCTGTTTATTCCTTTACAAAGCAAACAGAAAGCCAAATCGCAGTCTCAGGAACCCACCTGTCGGATCAGGATCATGTGCTGATTATCGATGATTTTTTGGCAAATGGGCAAGCAGCGCACGGGCTCGTGTCGATTGTGAAGCAGGCAGGAGCTTCTATTGGGGGACTTGGCATTGTCATTGAAAAGTCATTTCAGCCGGGAAGAGATGAACTTGTGAACTTAGGCTACCGAGTGGAATCTTTGGCAAGAATTCAATCATTGGAAGAAGGAAAAGTGTCCTTCGTACAGGAGGTTCATTCATGAAAAATGGATTTGGCAAAACGCTGTCTTTAGGGATACAGCATGTGCTCGCCATGTATGCTGGTGCCATTGTCGTTCCTCTCATAGTTGGAAAAGCAATGGGCCTGACTGTCGAACAGCTGACCTACTTAGTATCGATTGATATTTTTATGTGCGGTGTGGCTACACTTCTGCAAGTGTGGAGCAACCGATTTTTCGGGATCGGGCTTCCGGTAGTGCTTGGCTGTACATTTACAGCTGTATCGCCGATGATTGCGATTGGATCTGAATACGGGGTTTCAGCGGTTTACGGAAGCATTATCGCTTCAGGTATTCTCGTCATTCTGATTTCATTTTTCTTTGGAAAGCTCGTATCATTTTTTCCGCCGGTCGTGACAGGATCAGTTGTTACGATAATCGGCATTACACTTATGCCGGTAGCCATGAATAACATGGCCGGCGGTGAAGGAAGTGCAGATTTCGGAGACCTTTCCAATCTTGCTCTCGCTTTTATCGTTTTGAGTATCATTGTGCTTCTATACCGTTTTACGAAAGGCTTTATCAAATCCATCTCGATTTTGATCGGTATTTTAATTGGGACTTTCATCGCTTATTTTATGGGAAAAGTCCAATTTGATAACGTTTCGGACGCGGCAGTTGTTCAAATGATTCAGCCATTTTACTTCGGAGCGCCGTCTTTTCACGCAGCGCCTATTATTACAATGTCCATCGTTGTGATTGTCAGCCTTGTAGAATCAACTGGTGTTTACTTTGCCTTAGGTGACCTGACGAACCGCCGTCTGACAGAGAAAGATTTGTCAAAAGGCTATCGCGCTGAAGGGCTGGCTGTGCTGCTGGGCGGTATTTTTAACGCTTTTCCTTACACGGCATTCTCTCAAAATGTCGGGCTTGTACAGCTGACAGGAATCAAGAAAAATGCCGTAATTGTTGTCACGGGTGTAATCTTAATGGCATTTGGGCTGTTTCCGAAGATTGCTGCTTTCACGACCATTATTCCATCTGCTGTTTTAGGAGGTGCGATGGTGGCGATGTTTGGAATGGTGATCGCTTACGGAATCAAAATGCTCAGCCGCATTGATTTTGCCAAACAGGAAAATCTGCTGATTGTTGCCTGCTCAGTCGGTCTGGGTCTCGGTGTAACAGTTGTGCCGGATATTTTTAAGCAGCTTCCGAGTGCCTTAACGCTTCTTACAACAAACGGCATTGTCGCAGGCAGCTTCACTGCAGTAGTCTTAAATATTATATATAACGTATTTTCTAAAGCCAAAAAAACAGAACAAAAAGCTGACATCACTGAGCAAAAAACAGCAGTCTAAACTCCGCCGCGGCGGAGTTTTTTGCATATAAAAAAGATCATTGCGGCACAATGTATGCAAAGAGGTGATCGCATGGCGTTTATTTTATCCATCGGAACAAGTCTTCCTGCGTACGATGTAAACCAAGAGAGAGCGACTGAGTTCGCCCGCTATATGTTTCAGCATTCCTTTAAAGATATTGACCGGCTGTTAACCTCATTTAAAAATGGGCAAATCCACTCAAGACAATTTGTCAAGCCGATTGAATGGTATAAAGAGGGTCACAGCTTCGAAGAAAAAAATCAAATATACATAGAAGAAACACTTAAGCACAGTAGTGAGGCTGTTCGCGAGTGCCTCTCTCATCCTGAGTTTTTTCAAGAAGCCATCCCTTATGAGAAAGTGGATGCTGTTTTTTTCGTCTCCAGCACGGGCCTTTCCACACCGAGCATCGATGCGCGGCTCATGAATGAACTCCCGTTTTCTCCATATACGAAGCGGATTCCGCTTTGGGGGCTCGGCTGTGCAGGAGGAGCCAGCGGACTCGCGCGTGCAGCCGAATACTGCAAAGCGTATCCTGAGGCTTTCGTGCTTGTCATTGCTGCTGAGCTGTGCAGTCTGACATTCCAGCCGGAAGATAAAACGAAAAGCAATCTTATCGGCACTTCGCTTTTTGGCGACGGCATTGCCGCAGCATTATTATGCGGAGAGAAGGCGGACCGCAGGACATCAAAACTGAAGCTTGTACCGAAGATAACAGATTCTCAATCTGTGTTGATGAAACAATCAGAAGATGTTATGGGCTGGGACTTTACTGATCAAGGATTCAAAGTCATTTTCTCAAGAGATATTCCGACTTTGGTGGAAAAATGGCTCAAAACGAATGTACAGGTTTTTTTAGACAAACATCAGCTGTCATTCAGAGATATCAGTGTTTTTTTGGCACATCCAGGCGGAAAGAAAGTGATCGATGCATACATCAAAAGTCTTGAGCTGTCATCAGAAAAGCTTTTATCTGCACAAAGCATATTGCAAATGCACGGAAATATGTCTTCAGCCACAATATTGTATGTGATCAAAGAGCATCTGCTGAACGGACATAAAAAAGAAGCAGAACGGGGACTGATTGGCGCACTAGGGCCGGGATTTTCATCAGAGCTGCTGTTATTCAGCTGGGAAAAGGGGGCTTGATTCATGTTTTGGTTGTTAATCGCCATTCTCATTGCTCAACGAGCAGCTGAAATGGCAGTAGCCAGACAAAACGAACAAAAGGTAAAGAAACAAGGGGCGATCGAATTCGGCGAGAGCCACTATCCGTATATCATCATCATGCATATCCTTTTTTTCCTGTCTTTAATTGCGGAAGTGCTGCTGATGAACAAACAGCCGTCAAGCTGGTGGATCTGTATCGCTGCGGCTATTTTAAGCGTGCAGGCAGTACGGTATTGGGCACTTTGTTCCTTAGGAGCATATTGGAATACGAAAATCCTTGTCGTTCCAGGTGCGGAGCTTGTAAAAAAAGGCCCTTATAAATGGATGAAGCATCCAAACTATACCGTTGTTGTATTAGAAATCTTATTGATTCCGCTGCTGTACCAAGCGTACGTCACCATGTGTCTGTTTTCCATTGTCAACGCCGTGTTGTTAACCGTCAGGATACGTACAGAAGACAAAGCATTAGAGGAATACAGTATAAAATAGAGATTGAAAATCATTCTCATCCATGTTAAAATGAATTTGAAAAAGATTCTCAATCAGGATGGTGAAGCAAATGACAATGCTGTTTTTGCTTGGGGCGGTTTGTACATATAGTATATTAATTGGTTTTGTATTAAAAGGAATCTCTAATAAATCTGTTTAAAATGAATCTGGAACTTGTCAAAGTTGCAGATTTTCTTTTATAGAAGCTGCCGTAATGGCAGCTTTTTTCTATTCTCTTAAAGAAATTTGGCTCATTCTTGTGTAAAATGAAAGAGGAATGTATTCAGATCTTTCGAAAAAGATTCACAATTGAAACGGCACAAAGGGGTTCAGATTTATGACAGAACATAACAGAAAAGAGCTTTTGCACAAAACAGGGGAACTTTATAAGCAATTCATCGAGAATCAAGATGAAGAAAGAGCTGCTAAACTGGCTGCAGTCATGAAAAAAGCGGTAGATGGAGAGGTTTATATTGCGTTTACCGGGCATTATTCAGCGGGCAAATCGTCACTGCTGAACTGCCTGTTAATGGAGAATATTTTGCCGACAAGCCCGATCCCGACAAGCGCTAACCTTGTTGTGATCAGAAACGGGGAAAAGCGTGTTCGGCTTCATACAACAGACGGAGCGTGTGCTGAGCTGGAGGGGGCTTACCAGAAAGACAAGGTGCAGCAATATTGCAAAGATGGGGAGCAGATTGAAAGCGTTGAAATTTTTGACCGGTATACTGAGATCGATTCTGGGGTTGCGTATATTGATACTCCTGGGATTGATTCAACAGATGATGCCCATTTTCTATCAGCGGCGTCTATTCTTCATCAGGCGGATGCGTTGTTTTACGTCGTTCACTATAATCACGTGCACTCTGAGGAAAATGTAAAGTTTCTCAGGTCGATAAAAGAAAGCATTCAGAATGTGTATTTTATCGTCAATCAAATTGACCGCCACGATGAGGCGGAGACACACTTCGGAGACTATAAAGCACAGGTAGAGGAGATGCTTTGCAATGAAGGCATTTCAAAGGAATCACTTTATTTTACGTCAGTGACAGAACTGAACCACCCGTTCAATCAGATTGGGGTCCTGAGAGAAGAATTAAGAAGAATAGAACAGCAAACAAAAAGCAATTTGCAGGCTTTAACAGAACAAAAAGTCCGTAATCTGCTGAAGGAACATACGGAAATCCTTTTGAAAGACGAAACAGACGGTCCAACCTTTGCTGAACAGCTTGATACACAAACTGATCTGGTCCAATCGCTGCGTGATCAATTGGATGAGGCGGCAAAACAAGCGACTGAGGCAGAAAACAGGATGCAGGAAGAAATCAATCGCATTTTAAAAAACGCCAATCTGACCCCCTTTGACATGCGTGAGTTGGCAGCTGCATTCCTAGAATCGCGAGAGCCTTCTTTTAAAACCGGTTTTTTCTTTTCTAAAGCAAAAACTGCACAGGAAAGAGATAGAAGAAGGAATGCTTTTTTCTCTGATGTGAAAAAACGAACAGAGGCCGAAGCGGATTGGCACATAATAGACACGTTCCATAAACTCGCCAAGTCATTTGATGTTCATACAGCTAAAAGTGAAAAGCTGATTCAGGCCTATCGCACTCCGCTTGAAATTGACATCATTGAGCGCGCGGTTAAGCAAGGTGCAGCTCTTTCCTCTGAATATGTATTGCAATATACAAAAGACTTGGCAGAGCTCATCCGCAAAGAGGCGAAAAGAAAAGCGGGAGACATCATAAAGGAGCTTACCGCGATGGTGAAAGAGCGTGTTTCCAAAGACTTGCAAACCATCAATGGCCGTCTCATCCAGGAATCAGAAAAACTCTCCCACCTCCAAGAACAGGCCCGTTTAGAGAATAATGCCCGCGAGAAAGCTAATTGCATGTGGGCCATTTGGGAAGAGAAGTCCGCATACCCGATGCACATAGACACCGACTGGTTTAAAACGAAGAAAAAAATAGTAGCGGCTCCAAAACAGAAACGAAGCCAAGACCGGCAGACGCAGCAGTCGATGCAGAAACCAGAAATCAAAATGGAGCAAGAGCTGCCGCTTCAAGACCAAATCAAACGCTTTCACATCTTGTCTGACCTTTTAGGCGAATACAGCATGTTATCAAAGCAAACTTCAGCCTTTCGGGAAAGAATTAAAAGGCTTGAAGAACGGAAATTTACACTTGCGCTTTTTGGAGGCTTCAGCTCGGGGAAATCATCATTTGCCAATGCGCTCGTCGGCGAAAGGGTGCTGCCATCCTCACCAACGCCAACCACAGCGACAATTAACAAAATTACAAAACCAACCAATGGAAATATAAACAAGACGGCGGATGTGGTGTTTAAGACGGAAGATGACATAACGGCTGAAATTTTACAGCTCACCGGAATAAAAGAAGAACCAGCAGGCCGTTCTTTCACAGAGAAATGGGAAAAGGCAGTCAAAAAAAGCCGGCTGCCGGAAGAACACATCAAATTGATCAGCAATTTCCTGCTTGCATACGAAAAGGTTCAGCAATATATACAGGAACAAAAAAAATTAACAATTCCGCTGTCTGAATTAAAACCCTATGTGGCAGAGGAGACAACGGCCTGCGCTGTGAAAGAGGTAACAGTCTATTATACATGTCCGCTGACTGAAAAAGGGATTACGATCGTTGATACGCCCGGCGCGAGCAGCATGAATAAACGGCATACAGAGCTGGCGTTCCAATATATTAAAGATGCCGATGCGTTTTTTTATATGACCTATTATCAGCATTCCTTCTCGAAAGGAGACCGTTCATTTTTGCGAAAGCTCGGGCTGGTAAAAGAATCGCTCAGTATGGATAAAATGTTTTTCGTCATTAATGCGGCAGACCTTGCGAAAGATAAAACAGAGCTCGAAACAGTGACCGATTATGTCAGCGCAGAGCTTGTAAAAGAGGGGATTCATGAACCGCAGCTCTTTACTGTATCAAGTAAAGAGGAACTGCTCGGCAAACCGGAATCATTTTATAACCAGTTCCCGAAAGTAAGAAAACACTTAGACCGATTTATTGAAGTGGATGTAAAAAAAGCGTCAGCTGCACAGCTCAGTTCGGAAGCAGACAAACTATGCGAAACTGTTTTCCAGCTTCACCAATCCCAGCATCAGTCCAGGGAGGAAAAGGAAGCACAGAAACAGCGCCTTATGCTGTCATTTGAGCGGACTGCAGCCGAGATCGAGAAACGGCGGAACTCAGAAACCATTATTGAGAAAGTAAAAAAAGACACAAAAGAGCAGCTTTATCACATTACACAGCGATTATCCTTTTTTGCAAATGATTTATTAAAATCGGCATTTCATCCCGGGCTTCAGAACGGAGATTGGAAAAAGAACGTCGGCAAGGCGATGACAACCGCCTTACATGAATATCAGTTTGAATATGTTCAGGAAATCAAAACGCTTGATGTACGCATGAGCGGTTTCATCGAGCGGCATATTGCCGAAGAGTGGCTGGAAAGCTTTCAAAAAACATTAAACGAGGATGGTTATTTTTCCATTTATGCGGGCCATCAGCATTCGAACGGCATACAGCTTAAGGAAGTTGAACCTGAATTAGACGAACGTGCCTTTGAGCAGGAACAAAAAGAGATCAAATCACCGAAGCAGTTTTTTGAACAGAAAGGAAAAGCGGCCTTCATCGAAGCTGTTCGGATGAAACTCACGAAAATCACAGAGGTTTGGGTGAAAAACGAAGAAGAAAGCCTTATCTCTCATTACACAGATCATCTCAGACGTTTACAGGAGGATATGGCTGAAAAAGCAATGGAACAAATAAAGGATCAAAAAGATACGTATTTAGGAGGATATGGGGAAGGGGAACATGCGAAAGAGATTGAAAAGGCATACCAAGCATGTATCGCCTGGCAAAGGTCAGACCATACAATAAAAATGTAAAATTCAGTTGGCTTGTATTTCAAGTCATGATAGACTAAATAGAAAAAAGCGAGATGAACGATTCATGTCAGAGGTACATAAAGCAATTTCAGCACATTCATCAAAACAGCACGAGCATATCAAAGCATTTATGCGTCTTGAAAACATGCGTGAAATGGCCATTGAAGAAGCGGTTTCAAAATGCAAAAATGATGAGCCTTTTACTACAGATGCAATTAATGAAATTACCGAGCAGATCAATCAGCTCGCCAAAAAAGGCATCGTCCCTACAAGACGCCTTGTATCAAAAGAAATGGTCAGAGAATACGTAAGCCGTATGTAAGCTGGATGATCCTGTCGCGAGTGAATCTCCTGCCGGAAGCATATACTATATGTATCCGACGTAAGGGGGGATTCATGTTGGGCAGAACAAAACTGGGAAACAGAAATGCACAGGCGAATAACAATGCCAAAAAGAAAAACGGATTTCAAACCCATTTTGACTCTTACGCAGGACGCGAAGCTGAAAAGCTGATCGCCAGCAACAAAAGACACAACGACTGATGATATTAAAACAGTATCTCTAATTGAAGAGATGCTGTTTTTTATTTTTGCGCGCTTTATGGTAAAATAGAAAGAATGAAAGAAAAGGGAGTATATCTTATGAATAATAATAAACTATTGCTAGTTGACGGCATGGCTCTTTTATTCCGGGCGTTTTTTGCCACGGCCGTGCATCGCAACTTTATGATAAATGACAGCGGGGTGCCGACGAACGGCGTCAACGGATTTTTAAAGCATTTGATCACAGCTGTTGAAACGTTCCAGCCGACACACGTCGTCTGCTGCTGGGACATGGGAAGCAAAACGTACCGAAATGACCTGTTCCAAGATTATAAGGCGAACCGCAGTGCACCGCCTGTGGAGCTGATCCCGCAGTTTGATTTGGCAAAGGAAGCGGCCGCTGAACTTGGTATCATGAATATCGGTTTTGCTGGGTATGAAGCGGATGATTGTATCGGAACTCTTGCCGCTTTGTTTGCGAATGAAGCTGACATTACGATCGTAACAGGGGACAGAGATTTACTTCAGCTGTTAACGGATAAAGTAAGCGTGGCTCTGCTCCAAAAAGGAATAGGAAATTATAAAGTCTATACAAAAGAGACTTTTTATGAAGAAACAGGCGTTCTGCCGAAGGCTTTGATTGATATTAAAGCGCTTATGGGTGATTCCAGTGATAACTATCCTGGCGTCAAAGGGATCGGAGAAAAAACAGCCTACAAACTGATTCGTGAATATGAAACAATTGACCGCTTATTAGAAAATCTTTCTCTTCTTCCGAAGGGACAGCAGGGGAAAATTCAGCAAGGTTTAAGCGATTTGGAGATGTCGAGGAAGCTTGCGGAAATTCATTGCTCTGTTCCGCTGGTCTGCACACTGAAAGACGCTTTATTTACCCTGCAAATGGAGCAGGCGGCTGACATGCTTCGCCGCCACCAAATCAAAGGAATTGAGCGCATGCTTGAAAAGCTGAACGCTAGAGAGATCGTGTAGATCTTCTAGCGTTTTGTATTGCTTTTTTTGGCTCTTTCCTCAAGCTCTGTTTTAGGGTCATTATGTGTATTGCCTTCCAGATCGCCTTGCGGAGTAACACCGCCGGTCAGCCGGCCTTTATCTTTCTTTTTCATGTTTGTTCACCTCGTCATTAGGATGACCATTGATCGAGATTTCATTCTTGTCATTCAGCCGGATCGCTGCTTTTGCCAGATGATCGGCTTTTTGGTTTTGTTTGCCCGGTATCCATTTGATGAAAAAAAGAGGGAAGGCCGCTTTTAATCGGATGATTTCTTCCACATACGGGTAAAACGTTTTATTTTTAACCATTTCAAACTCAGCGGCCCGTTCCACAATATCTGAATCGGTTCGAAAGGAAACAGATTGATACCCGCGCTTTGCACATAACTTCATCCCTTCAATTAATGCAAGAAATTCCGCTTCCTGGTTTGTATGCATTCCGATTGGAATAGAGAAAGATTCTGCTTTTCCTTCATGTTTGATAAAAATGCCGATGCCGGAAAGTCCGGGATTACCGGCGCTTGCGCCATCTACATATATTTCTGTAGGCATTAGGAACTCCTTTCATCATTCGGTATCATTTTTTTTGCTGCATAGGCATAAGGCAATGAAATCAAAGATACCGCAAACTTAATCAAATATGTAGAAATAAAAATATGAAGCCAAACGCCTGCAGGATAAATGCCGAAAAAAGCGACACCAGTAAATATAAATGTATCAAACAGCTGGCTGACTGCTGTACTGCCGCCGTTTCTGAGCCATAAAAGCCGATCAGAAGGAAATATCCTTCTAATTGCTGAATATACATAAACATCCAGCGTTTGGCTGAAGATAAAGGCAAGCAGACTTCCTAACGCGACTCGTGGAAGGAATCCGAAAATCGTTTCCAGTGCTGTTTGTGATATGTCGCTGGAAGCCGGTTCGAAAAGCAGCACGCCTTGCATGACAAATGTCAGCGTCAGGAGCGTTGAGAATCCGAGCCATACCGCTTTTTTGGCTTCAGCCGGTCCGTATTTTTCATTCAGCACATCTGTCGCAAAAAAGATTGTGCCGTACATCACATTCCCGAGCGTTGCTGTTAAGCCAAACAGTTCGACTGTTTTTACGACTTGAAGGTTGGCGCAGACTGTCGCAAAACCGATCCAAACAAATAGTCCCATTTTGCCAAATCCTTTATAAAATAAAAGAACAATGATAAAATGAATGATCGCAAAAATGATCCAAAACGAATTATTAAACAAAATGAAAATGCTTCCTTTCCGGGGTTAAGATTGGTTTGATTATAGCACAAGCCCGGCAACTAATGAATGGTAAGGTGATTGTAATGAAGCTCAGACCGCATATGAAAATAGAAGCAAAAGGGACGGGAACCGTCTCATTTTTGGGCGAAGACTGGCTGACAGCACAGCAAGCACGTATGCTCGCAAGAGAACTTGGCCGTTATCCATACATGAAAGAACTCGAGTTCGAAGACGAGAAAGGCGGCAGCTGGTCGCTGAAGGAATTGGAAAAGCTGACAGAGGAGCTTGCTCAAGAGCCTGATGACATTACTGTTTATTTTGACGGCAGTTTTGATAAGGAGAGCGAACTGGCCGGACTCGGAATCGTCATTTATTATTCATTGGGAGGAATCCGGCATCGTTTGAGAAAAAATAAAAGCTTCCGGCTGAAAACCAATAATGAAGCTGAATACGCGGCGCTTTATGAAGCAATAAGAGAAGTAAGAGAGCTTGGGGCAAGCAGAAATTCAATTACGATCAAAGGGGACTCGCTTGTGGTGCTGAATCAGCTTGACGGCAGCTGGCCTTGCTATGATCCGTCTCATAATGAATGGCTGGACAAAATAGAAGCACTCCTTGAATCGATGAAGCTTACTCCAACCTACGAAACCATACAGCGGAAAGACAACCAGGAAGCTGACGGGCTCGCTAAAAAAATTCTATCCCATCAATTCGTAGAAAGCCACACGAAATTAGACCGTAACGGAGATGACGATCTTGGATAAGAAAATGATCTTTAAAGAACTGACAGAACTGCACGATGAATATTGCAAGGACTGTTTTATTAAGAAGCAGTTTCGCAAAGAATTTGGCAAAACCTATGCGCATTCATTTTGTATTAATAAATGTACGGTTGGTGAAAAGCTGAAAGCATACGGAGATGTCTTAACCAATCACTAAAAAATAAAAACCGCAGAAGCTGCGGTTTTTATTCTTTAAATTCATCAAGCTGATGCTGGCTGTCATCCAGCAGCTGCTGTTGCTGCTGTACAAATTCAGGATCATCGAGAGCTGCCAGCTCTTCAGATTGTGACAGTTCTCTTGCATCCTCAATGGCTTGGTATGCGGAATCGACTAATGTTGTGCTTTGGCCTCTCGTCGCAGCTCCTGTCGTTTTCTGCGCTGTTTCCACCGCCAGTTCCAGCTGCCGCTTATCCGTAAAGCCAGTCTGATCCTCATCATGAAATTCTGAAGTCACAACAAACACCTCCGCAATTATTTTGCAGAGTTTTTTTAAAATTTATGTACTAAAATAGAAAATAAAATGAAAATAAGCCGATATAACTATTGAACCAGAATAAATAGGACTGTTTTACTATTTGAGGTATCTTGGCAGAGAAGGGGAACGCAGCTATGGATGATAAAGACTTGAAGTCGATCCTTCACAAAACATTTATAGAAATATACAGTGATTTAGAAGAACTGGCGGATATCGCAAAAAAAGGGAAGCCGTCAATGGAAAAACACGTTGAAGAGATTGAACAGAGGTGCAAACAAAATATTTTGGCGATTGAGATCCAGATGAAAATCAAATAGGAGAGGCAAATGCCTCTCCTATATTTGTCATCTCATCATCATGTATTGAGTTTAGAGTTTTACAACATTAGAAGCTTGAGGTCCACGATTACCTTCGACAATTTCAAAAGAAACTTCTTGTCCTTCTTCTAATGATTTGTATCCTTCTCCTTCGATAGCTGTGAAGTGAACAAATACATCGTCTCCGCCTTCAACTTCAATGAAGCCGAATCCTTTTTCGTTGTTGAACCATTTTACTTTACCGTTTTGCATATTGCTTAATTCCTCCTAGTACTGTAGCACCCGTGTGCTAAAAAAAATTTTGTCACCATTTAACGTTGATTCATTGTTAAATGATGGTTCAACTATACACCATCTGGGAGCACCCGTCAAGTTTCGAAACTGCTTATTTTTCAAAAGAAGAGCAAGTTTCACAAAAAAATGTAACCGCTTTTATAAATGAATGAATATAAATAAAAAGAGCACACGATTTTCGTGTGCTCTCCAAAACATCATTAAGATAGCGCTCTGGTTTTTTGTTTGGCCGTCATCATTTCTGATTCCTTCAGGATATCCTCTAAAATCACTTCAGATGAGTTTGCTAAATGAAGGTCTTTAATGTTTTTCTTCATGCGCTGTAAAGTATCTTCATCTGCGAGAAGGGAAGTGACTGACTCGAGAATCTCTTCATGACGGTTCACGACGATCGCAGCTCCGCGATCTTCAAAGAAGTTTGCATTTTCTTTTTCCTGGCCAGGCACGGGTTTGTACAGAATGACAGGCACACCGATGGCAGTTGCTTCTGTCAAAGTAATGCCTCCAGGTTTTGTAATCATGCAATCTGTGATCCGGAACAGCTCATCAATGCGCTCCACATAGCCAAGAACTTTTAATTTGTCACCGTTTTCTGCTTCAAGCGCACTTAAAGATTCTTTTAAAGCCGTGTTTTTTCCGCACACGACAACCACCTGCACATGATCATCTTTGACAAGGTTTTCGCACAGCTCTTTTACGTTCTTTAATACACCGTGGGCGCCTGCCATGATTAGAAGCACTTTTTTATTTGGTGAAAGATTATACTTTTTATATATCGGCTCCACTTGCATGGATTCTTCAAATTGTGGCCTGATTGGGATTCCGGTGATTTTTACATTGCTTGGATGAGTACCGATCTCCAGCAATTTTTCCTTCACATAATCTGTCGCCACATAATATTTATCCACGTTCTCGTGAACCCAAATTTTATGAAGGCAAAAATCAGTCATAACGTTGAAGGTAGGGATGACCCTGCCTGTTCGGCGTCTGTATTCCGGCACGACGATCATCGGAAATGTATTAATAATAATATCAGGCTGATGTTCATCGACAAGTTCGCCCAATCGTTTATTACCCATTTTAAAGTAAATATTGAATTTACGTTTATTATAGATTTTGTCAACTCCGTAATAAAACAAACGATAAAACTGTTTCCCGATTGAGAAGCTTTTTAAATAAAGGTACTGAGTTACCTCTGAAACAATCGGATTTGACTCTTGGTACAAATTAGAAACTGTTACATGCTGAAAGCCGAGACGTACACATTGCTCATAAAGCGTTTTGGCTACCTGCACATGTCCATTTCCGTAATTTGCAGTCAAAATTAATACTCTTTTATTGGTATTCAAGTAAATTCACCTCAATGTAATCAACAACAAGCAAGCTTCATGCATCGTAAGGAGTTATTGTCTATACATAAACATAACACAAATACATAATCAAATTATTAATGCAGTGAAAAAATTAAGCTAATTTTAAAAGATTTGGATTCCATTATTTTAAATTTTTGTTATACGCATACTGAATCAGATGTATTTTATCATATTTTTTGCTCAGCGTATCACTAAAAAAAGAAAAATTAGTCCCATTCATAAGGAGTTTCTTGGTAAACGTAATAATTCAGCCAGTTCATAAACAATAATGTCGCATGCGCTTTCCAGCGATTCACCGGCTGCTTGCTGTCTTCTGCAAAATAATGTTTAGGCGCCTCGACAGTAGAAAGGTTTCGTTCAAGATCTCTTTCATACTCTTGAAGAAGCGTATTTGTATCATATTCAGGGTGCCCTGTTAAAAAGACTTGTTTTTCGTCTTTAGACACAATTAAGCAAACCCCAGCTTCCTTCGATGCGGTAAGAATATTTAACTCGGGCACTGCTTGAAGCTGTTCCATATTTATATCTGTATGCCGGGAATGCGGCACATAGTATAGCTCGTCAAAACCTCTTACCAATCTTTCGTGTTTTGAAAGAACTGAATGTTCGAACACACCGAAGATTTTTTTCGGCATTTGAATTTTTTCCACACCGTAATGGTAATACAAACCTGCTTGAGCGCCCCAGCAAATATGCAAGGTTGAAGTGACATTTGTTTTGCTCCACTCCATGATCTCTTTGAGCTCTTCCCAATATGAAACATCTTCAAACGCCAAATGCTCGATCGGCGCACCGGTGATAATCATGCCGTCAAACTTCTTATGACGGATATTGGAAAAAGTCGTGTAAAATTCGTCAAGGTGTTCTCTTGCAGTATTTTTCGGCGTGTGTGTGCTTGGGATTAAAAATGTAAAATGAACCTGTAAAGGTGAATTTCCAAGCAATCTGAGAAGCTGAGTCTCTGTTTGGATTTTTTTCGGCATCAAATTCAATATGATAATTTTTTGCGGCCGGATATCCTGATGAAATGCTCTGCTTTCATCCATTACAAATATATGTTCACTCTCAAGCACCTGTTTTGCCGGCAGGTGTGTTGGTATATTAATAGGCAACGTGCCACCTCCATCATTTCCCCGTTTGATTTTCTTCATTATAGGAATTTTCACGCCAATTTTCAATCTATCTATAAGTGTTGAGGGGGAAACAACAGAAAACTCTTTAAATAAAACGCATAGATACGTCATTTGGTTTCACAGTAAAATGATTTTCCATGATGTATCTCAGAAGGGAATTGTATTGTTTTATAGAATGATAAGTAAAAATATGAGCCACATGAATTTATAATGAGCAGATGCTCACCACTTATTTGATTCATTTCTTAAGAGTTCTGATAAATGGTGTTTGCATTTTGATTTGAGATAGAAAAAAGGTAAAATAATCAGCAGCAGGGACATAGGAGGGACTTACATGTCTATATATGATATGAAGGTACGCACAATAACAGGGAAAAACATGACACTTCAGCCTTTTGCCGGAAAGGTATTGATGATCGTGAATACAGCGAGTAAATGCGGCTTTACTCCCCAATTGAAGCAGCTTCAGGAGTTATATGATACATATCAGCAGGAGGGCCTGGAGATCTTAGGGTTCCCCTGCAATCAATTTATGAACCAAGAGCCTGGTGACGAGGCAGACATACAGGATTTTTGCGAAACAAATTACGGTGTTACGTTTCCTATGTTTTCAAAAGTAGAAGTAAATGGAAAAAACGCCCACCCGCTGTTTGTGTATTTGACGGAGCACGCGAAAGGGATGCTGGGAACTAAGGCGATCAAGTGGAATTTCACGAAGTTTATAGTGGACAGAAACGGAGAAATCGTTGGCCGATATTCACCAAATACAAATCCGAAAGAGCTGGAAGACGTTATCATGAAGCTATTAGGGCAATAAAGAGGTGTTTTTATGAAGGAATTGAAGCAGGCTGAGCAAATCAGGACATGGGTGCAATCTGTCCTAACAGGCGAAAGTTCTGGACATGATTGGCTTCATGTATCAAGAGTTGCAGATCTTGCTTTGTATATTGGAGAAAAGGAAAACGCGGATTTGTTCATCGTTGAAACAGCGGCGTTGGTTCATGATTTAATTGATGTCAAACTTCCTGATACGGTCAGGCTTTCTGTGAGCGAAGTATATGATCAGCTCGTTATTTTCGGAATTGGAAAAGAGGATGCTGACAGAGTGATTCACATTATCACAAGGATGTCCTTTCGGGACAGGGAAAAGTTTGAGGGGGAGCCGCTCTCCATTGAGGGAAAGGCCGTACAGGACGCTGACAGGCTTGATGCGATTGGTGCTGTCGGCATTGCGAGAGCTTTCATGTTTGCGGGCGCAAAAGGGCACGGCCTTTATGGAGATGATCAAAGTGCCTACGCTCATTTTTTTCATAAGCTGCTGCGGCTGAAAGATATGATGAATACAGACACCGCACGGGAACTGGCAGAAGAAAGACACGATTTTATGCTTCAGTTTGTCCGTCAATTAGAAAAAGATATACCCGGGATTGATGCCAAAACGTCGTAATAGAAGGCTTAGGGCGACTATGATAGAATAAGTCACAGATATGCTATAGGAGGACGATCATGAAGATAAAATCAATTGAACCTACGCCAAGCCCGAATACAATGAAGGTTATCTTAACGGAAGAGCTTCCGGCGGGCAAAAGCAATAACTATAAACCGGATCAAGCAGAAGGCGCACCGCCTGTTATAGCGGAAATCCTTAAAATAGAAGGGGTTAAAGGGGTTTATCACGTCGCTGATTTTCTTGCTGTTGAACGAAATGCAAGATACGACTGGAAAGACATTTTACCGCAAGTCCGCACTGCATTTGGGATGGAAAGTGCTGAAAGCGCAGAAGAAAACCGCTCTGATCAAGAGTCTTTTGGAGAGGTGAAAGTTTTTGTACAGATGTTCAGCGGCATTCCTATGCAGGTCAAATTGACGGATGGGGAGCGGGAAGAGCGCTTCGGCTTACCTGAACGCTTTCAGCAGGCGATCTTAAAACTCAGATCTGAAGCCTCAAATGTTGTGTTTGAGCGGGTCTGGAAAGAACAAGGCGTTAGATTCGGCGACTTTAATGAAATCGGTCATGACGTGACAGAAGAGCTTCAGGCTGCATACAGTGATGATCGGCTGAAACGGCTGACAGAAGCAGCCGCTCAAGGAAAGGGCGAAGCAAAACAAGCAGTACAGCGCAAAGCGTATAAAGTAACGCTCGACATGCTGGATGATGAGGACTGGAAAAAGCGTTATGCACATCTGGAACAGATGGATCCGAAAGAGGAGGATATCCCGGTTTTACAAAAGGCATTGGATGATCCCAAGGTGTCCATCAGAAGACAGGCTGTTGTGTACTTAGGAATGATTGAAACACCTGATGTTCTTCCTCTATTGTATAAAGCACTTGAGGACAAAGCTGTCTCAGTCAGAAGAACGGCCGGAGACTGCCTATCTGATATCGGCGACCCTCAAGCTATTCCTGCTATGATCAAGTCGTTAAGCGACTCCAGCAAGCTTGTCCGCTGGCGTGCGGCTATGTTCCTGTACGAAGTAGGCGATGAAAGTGCAATTGAAGCTTTGCGCGCTGCCGAAGATGATCCCGAATTTGAGGTCAGCCTTCAAGTGAAAATGGCGCTTGAGCGTATTGAGCATGGAGAAGAAGCAAAAGGTTCTGTTTGGAAACAAATGACAGAGAGTAGAAAAAAAGGTGAATAAAAGAAAGAAAAGGGTGCAGATCATGCACCTTTTTTATGTGAATTCACTTTTTATAAAAATTATTTCGAATATTGTTGAAAAATACCCGAAAA
>NZ_JAVAXX010000650.1:0-883 GCF_042709275.1 Bacillus sp. LR_5
CGTTAACGCTGAAGCGTTACAGGCACAGTCTCAAATGGGTGTTTTTGATCTCCTTAATACATTTGGCGGCGGTGCGCTTTACCAATTTTCCATTTTCGCAATGGGAATTACTCCTTATATCACGGCTTCGATCATCATTCAGCTGCTTCAGATGGATGTGGTACCGAAGTTTACCGAGTGGTCTAAGCAAGGTGAAGTTGGCCGCCGTAAATTAGCTCAGTTCACAAGGTACTTTACGATTGTGCTTGGTTTCATCCAAGCGTTAGGTATGTCATATGGATTCAACAATCTGGCAAACGGTATGCTGATCGAAAAATCCGGTGTATCGACATATCTTATCATTGCTTTAGTGCTCACTGGCGGAACTGCCTTTTTAATGTGGCTTGGGGAACAAATTACTTCTCATGGAGTAGGCAACGGAATATCGATCATTATCTTCGCGGGGATTGTGTCTAGTATTCCAAAAACAATTGGGCAAATATATGAGACTCAATTTGTCGGCAGCAACGATCAGTTGTTTATTCATATTGTGAAAGTCGCACTTCTTGTGATTGCGATTTTAGCAGTTATTGTTGGAGTTATTTTCATTCAGCAAGCCGTACGGAAAATTGCGATTCAATATGCTAAAGGCACAGGTCGTTCACCTGCTGGCGGAGGTCAGTCTACACACCTTCCATTGAAAGTGAATCCTGCAGGGGTTATTCCGGTAATCTTTGCGGTTGCGTTTTTGATAACGCCGCGGACGATCGCGTCATTCTTTGGAACAAACGATGTGACAAAGTGGATTCAAAACAACTTTGATAATACGCATCCGGTGGGTATGGCGATATATGTTGCGTTGATTATTGCCTTTACGTACTTTTATGCTTTTGTACAGGTAAAC
>NZ_JAVAXX010000651.1:0-883 GCF_042709275.1 Bacillus sp. LR_5
AGTTCACGTTGAAGATTTTACTGTAGGAGGCCTGAACCGTTCTTCGTATGATACCAAGTATCCAGGGGGCAAAGGCATCAACGTATCGAGACTGCTGAAAAGACACCATGTGGCGTCTAAAGCGCTCGGATTCGTCGGCGGATTTACCGGAGAATATATCAAAACATTTTTACGGGAAGAAAACCTGGAAACAGCTTTTTCTGAAGTAAAAGGGGATACCCGTATCAATGTAAAGCTGAAAACGGGTGATGAAACTGAAATTAACGGGCAGGGACCGACAATTTCGGATGAAGATTTCAAAGCCTTTTTAGAACAGTTCCAATCTTTGCAAGAGGGAGATATCGTTGTTCTTGCAGGAAGCATTCCATCTTCACTCCCTCATGATACTTATGAAAAAATCGCAGAGGCCTGCAAACAGCAGAACGCACGAGTTGTTCTGGATATCTCAGGCGAGGCTCTTTTGAAAGCAACAGAAATGAAACCATTTTTGATGAAGCCAAATCATCATGAGCTTGGAGAAATGTTCGGCACGGCCATTACATCTGTTGAGGAAGCCGTTCCTTATGGGAAAAAGCTTGTAGAACAAGGCGCTGAACATGTAATCGTATCAATGGCCGGAGACGGAGCGCTTCTGTTTACGAACGAAGCTGTTTATTTTGCTAACGTGCCAAAGGGGAAATTGGTAAACTCAGTCGGAGCAGGGGATTCCGTTGTTGCAGGTTTCCTTGCCGGAATTTCCAAACAGCTGCCGCTTGAAGAAGCATTCCGCTTAGGAGTTACTTCAGGCAGTGCTACCGCGTTCTCTGAAGAACTTGGAACAGAAGAATTTGTCCAGCAGCTTCTTCCTGAAGTTAAGGTCACACGTCTATAGAGGAGGAAACAC
>NZ_JAVAXX010000652.1:0-883 GCF_042709275.1 Bacillus sp. LR_5
TTGCTGATTCTTTTAAGACCAGTGATAACGCGCTCGTTGTTTTGTCCGTATTTCAAGAAAACGCGGATGATACCTTGTTTGCTGTCTTCTACGAACTCAACGTCACGAATGAAACCTTCACGCTTTAAAATTTCAGCAATTTCTCTTTTCAATTTAGAAGCAGGAATTTCAAGCTTCTCATGACGTACCATGTTTGCATTGCGAATACGAGTTAGCATATCTGCAATTGGATCTGTCATAACCATTATATAATTACCTCCTTCCCTTTCTTGGGGATTACCAGCTGGCTTTTTTCACGCCAGGAATTTGTCCTTTATATGCAAGCTCACGGAAACAAATACGGCAAAGTTTAAATTTACGAATGACTGAATGCGGACGTCCGCAGCGTTCACAGCGTGTGTACTCTTGTACTTTAAACTTTGGTGTACGTTGTTGTTTCGCAATCATAGACTTTTTAGCCACGATTTCGCCTCCCTTTCATTGATTATTTCTGGAACGGCATACCTACTTGAGTTAATAGCTCACGAGCTTCTTCGTCAGTATTAGCAGTTGTTACGATAACGATGTCCATTCCGCGAACCTTTGTTACTTTATCGTAGTCAATTTCAGGGAAGATTAACTGTTCTTTGATACCAAGTGTGTAGTTACCGCGACCGTCGAAAGATTTTTTAGAAACCCCGCGGAAGTCACGTACACGCGGTAAAGATACAGAAATAAGTTTATCAAGGAAATCATACATGCGCTCTCCGCGAAGAGTTACTTTCGCACCGATAGGCATTCCCTCACGAAGACGGAATCCAGCAATTGATTTCTTCGCACGAGTAACGACAGGTTTTTGACCTGCGATAAACGTTAATTCTTCAACAGCACTGTCGATTGCTTT
>NZ_JAVAXX010000653.1:0-883 GCF_042709275.1 Bacillus sp. LR_5
ATTGACCTGTACAAAAGCATAAAAGTACGTAAAGGCAATAATCAACGCAACATATATCGCCATACCCACCGGATGCGTATTATCAAAGTAGTTTTGAATCCACTTTGTCACATCGTTTGTTCCAAAGAAAGACGCGATCGTCCGCGGCGTTATCAAAAACGCAACCGCAAAGATTACCGGAATAACCCCTGCAGGGTTTACTTTCAATGGAAGGTGTGTAGACTGACCTCCGCCAGCAGGTGAACGACCTGTGCCTTTAGCATATTGAATCGCAATTTTCCGCACGGCTTGCTGAATGAAAATAACTCCAACAATAACTGCTAAAATCGCAATCACAAGAAGTCCGACTTTCACAATATGAATAAACAGCTGATCGTTGCTGCCGACAAATTGAGTCTCATATATTTGTCCAATTGTTTTTGGAATACTAGCCACAATCCCCGCGAAGATAATGATCGATATTCCGTTGCCTACTCCATGAGACGTAATTTGTTCTCCAAGCCACATTAAAAAGGCAGTTCCGCCAGTGAGTACTAAAGCAATGATAAGATATGTCGATATACCGGATTTTTCGATCAGCATACCGTTTGCCAGATTGTTGAATCCGTAAGACATACCTAACGCCTGGATGAAACCAAGCACAATCGTAAAGTACCTTGTGAACTGAGCTAATTTACGGCGGCCAACTTCACCTTGCTTAGACCACTCGGTAAACTTCGGCACAACATCCATCTGAAGCAGCTGAATGATGATCGAAGCTGTGATATAAGGAGTAATTCCCATTGCGAAAATGGAAAATTGGTAAAGCGCACCGCCGCCAAATGTATTAAGGAGATCAAAAACACCCATTTGAGACTGTGCCTGTAACACTTCAGCGTTAACA
>NZ_JAVAXX010000654.1:0-881 GCF_042709275.1 Bacillus sp. LR_5
ATTTGCAAAGCTGCTGTCTTTTGATGAGCTTGTTGATTTTTTCGGCGGCGCCGATGTCCCGGTTGCCAGCATCTTTTTAAGAATGGAAGGCGATTTAACGGGTTCAATGTTCTTTATAATGCCTTTTTTTCAGGCGGAGCAGTTTATCAGAGAGCTGATTGGAAACCCCGATTTTGACATAGAGGACTTAGGTGAAGACCACATGAGCTCATCCGCTTTGCATGAACTGGGCAATATTTTAGCGGGGTCATATTTAACAGCTTTGGCGGATTTGACGAAGCTCCAGCTCTATCCAAGTGTTCCTGAAGTCTCATTGGACATGTTCGGAGCTGTGATCAGCGAAGGGCTGATGGAGCTCAGTCAGGTTGGAGAACACGCCATTGTTGTCGACACGTCAATTTTTGACCAAAGCCATCAGCAGGAGCTGAAAGCGCATATGTTTATGCTGCCGGACTATGATTCATTTGAAAAGCTCTTTGTCGCCTTAGGTGCATCATTATGAGTACAACTGAGGCTGTTGTTATAAAGGTTGGGATTGCTGACGTGAAGATCGCCCGCTTCCCGGATACCATCCGAACCTCTGGTTTGGGTTCATGTGTGGGGCTGGTGCTTTATGATAAAGAAAAGCAAACGGCGGGTCTTGTTCATGTCATGCTTCCGGATTCGACGTTATCGAAAACTGCCGAGCTCAACCGGGCTAAGTACGCTGACACCGCCGTAAAGACCACGATTGATATGCTGATAGAAGCGGGATGCCGGAAATTTGCATTAAAAGCAAAGCTGGCCGGCGGATCAGAGATGTTTAAATTTAAATCGACAAATGATTTGATGAAGATCGGACCGAGAAATGTATTAGCGATAAAAGAACAGCTGTCTTTATT
>NZ_JAVAXX010000655.1:0-881 GCF_042709275.1 Bacillus sp. LR_5
TATAAAGACAGCTGTTCCTTTATCGCTAATACATTTCTCGGTCCTATCTTCATCAAATCATTTGTTGATTTAAATTTAAACATCTCTGATCCGCCGGCCAGCTTTGCTTTTAATGCAAATTTCCGGCATCCCGCTTCTATCAACATATCAATCGTGGTCTTTACGGCTGTGTCAGCATACTTAGCCCGATTGAGTTCGGCAGTTTTCGATAACGTCGAATCCGGAAGCATGACATGAACAAGCCCCGCCGTCTGCTTTTCTTTATCATAAAGCACCAGTCCCACACATGATCCCAACCCAGAGGTCCTGATGGTGTCCGGGAAGCGGGCGATCTTCACGTCAGCAATTCCAACCTTTACAACGACAGCCTCAGTTGTACTCATAATGATGCACCCAAGGCGACAAAGAGCTTTTCAAATGAATCATAGTCCGGCAGCATAAACATATGCGCTTTCAGCTCCTGCTGATGGCTTTGGTCAAAAATTGACGTGTCCACAACAATGGCGTGTTCTCCAACCTGGCTTAGCTCCATCAGCCCTTCGCTGATCACAGCGCCGAACATGTCCAAAGAAACTTCAGGAACACTTGGATAAAGCTGGAGTTTCGTCAAATCCGCCAAAGCTGTTAAATATGATCCTGCTAAAATATTGCCCAGTTCATGCAAAGCGGATGAGCTCATATGATCTTCACCTAAGTCCTCTATATCAAAATCGGGGTTTCCAATCAGCTCTCTGATAAACTGCTCCGCCTGATAAAAAGGCATTATAAAGAACATCGAGCCCGTTAAATCGCCTTCCATTCTTAAAAAGATGCTGGCAACCGGGATATCGGCGCCGCCGAAAAAATCGACAAGCTCATCGAAAGACAACAGCTTTGCAAAC
>NZ_JAVAXX010000656.1:0-851 GCF_042709275.1 Bacillus sp. LR_5
AGCTATTCATAATCTCCGTATGAGGTCCGATAATCGTATCTTCTCCGATTTGCACCTCACCTTTAATCACAGTTCCGGGATAAATTACAGTATCGCTTCCGATGACAGCGTCAGGAGAAATATACGTATTCATCGGGTCAATCAGCGTTACGCCATTTTGCATATGCCGTTTATTAATACGCTCTTTCATAAATTGTTCTGCCTGAGAAAGAGCAACTCTATCATTAACTCCGAGCGTTTCTTGGAAATTATCAGTCTGGTAAGCGGCAACAGTTTCGCCTTCGTTTTTAAGAATCTCTATGACATCCGGCAAATAGTACTCGCCTTGAGCATTATCATTAGACACCAGATCAATGGCCCGGAATAGCGCTTCATTATCAAAACAATACGTACCGGTATTGATCTCAGTCACAAGACGTTCTTCTTCAGAGGCGTCCTTATGCTCAACGATTTTTTGAACCGCTCCGTTTTCGCCGCGAATAATGCGGCCGTATCCGGTTGGATCTTCTGCAACCGCAGTTAAAATCGTAGCTTTCGCTTCTCTTTGTGTATGTTCTTTCAGCATCTGTTCCATTGTCTCTGCTGTTAAAAGCGGCGTATCTCCGCAAATGACAATCGTGACGCCTTTTTCGTCAGCAAGAAATGGCTGTGCCTGTTTTACAGCATGAGCAGTGCCAAGCTGTTCTGCTTGAAGCGCGTACTCGCTTTTTTCACCAAGCTGCTTTTTCACTTCTTCCGCACCATGTCCGACAATCGTGACAAGCTTCGATAAAGATAACTTTAAGGCTTCGTCCACGACGTGCTCTACCATAGGCTTACCGCAAACTGGATGAAGGACTTTATAAAGCTTT
>NZ_JAVAXX010000657.1:0-851 GCF_042709275.1 Bacillus sp. LR_5
CACTATTCATAATCTCCGTATGAGGGCCAATAATCGTATCTTCTCCGATTTGCACCTCACCTTTAATCACAGTTCCAGGGTAAATCACAGTATCGCTTCCGATAACAGCGTCAGGAGAAATATACGTATTCATCGGGTCAATCAACGTCACGCCATTTTGCATATGCCGTTTATTAATACGCTCTTTCATAAATTGTTCTGCCTGAGAAAGAGCAACTCTATCATTAACTCCGAGCGTTTCTTGGAAATTACCAGTCTGGTAAGCGGCAACAGTTTCGCCTTCATTTTTAAGAATCTCTATGACATCCGGCAAATAATACTCGCCTTGGGCATTATCATTAGACACCTGATCAATAGCCCGAAATAGCGCTTCATTGTCAAAACAATACGTACCGGTGTTGATCTCAGTTACAAGACGTTCTTCTTCAGAGGCGTCCTTATGCTCAACGATTTTTTGAACCGCTCCGTTTTCGCTGCGAATAATGCGGCCGTATCCGGTTGGATCTTCTGCAACCGCAGTTAAAATCGTAGCTTTCGCTTCTCTTTGTGTATGTTCTTTCAGCATCTGTTCCATCGTCTCTGCTGTCAAAAGCGGCGTATCTCCGCAAATGACAATCGTGACGCCTTTTTCGTCAGCAAGAAATGGCTGTGCCTGTTTTACAGCATGAGCAGTGCCAAGCTGTTCTGCTTGAAGCGCGTACTCGCTTTTATCACCAAGCTGCTTTTTCACTTCTTCCGCACCATGTCCGACAATCGTGACAAGCTTTGATAAAGATAATTTTAAGGCTTCGTCCACGACGTGCTCTACCATAGGCTTACCGCAAACTGGATGAAGGACTTTATAAAGCTTC
>NZ_JAVAXX010000658.1:0-836 GCF_042709275.1 Bacillus sp. LR_5
CGAGGCATTTTTTCGTACATGATTTTCATTAAATCAGTTACTTTTTGCTTCGGTTCAGCATCAGCTTTTTTGATCGCTTGCTTAATTTCTTCTTTCGCATCCTCAATCACTTTTGCTTCTTCTTCTTCAGACCATAAGCCTTTGTTTTCAAGGAATGCACGGAAGCGTACAAGCGGATCTTTTTGTTCCCACTCATTTTCGATTTCTTTTGTACGATATTTAGTAGGATCGTCACCAGCCATTGTGTGCGGGCCATAACGGAACGTAAGTGTTTCAATTAGTGTTGGACCTTCGCCGTTGATTGCACGCTCGCGTGCTTCAGCAGTTGCTGCGTATACAGCAAGCGGATCCATTCCGTCTACTTGTACGCCGACAATACCGGCAGCTACAGCTTTTTGTGCAATTGTTTCAGCTGCAGATTGTTTTTCAACAGGAGTTGAAATCGCATAACGGTTGTTTTGCACCACGAAGATTGCAGGTGCTTTATAAGCTCCGGCAAAGTTAATTCCTTCGTAGAAGTCCCCTTGAGAAGCTCCGCCGTCACCAGTGTAAGTGATTGCGACAGCTTTCTTACCGCGTTTTTTAAGACCTAGCGCAACACCGGCAGTTTGAATGTATTGAGCACCGATAATGATTTGTGGAGAAAGGGCATTCACATCATCAGGCATTTGGTTTCCTCTGAAATGTCCGCGAGAGAAAAGAAACGCTTGATATAATGGAAGGCCGTGCCAAATTAACTGAGGCACATCACGGTATCCAGGAAGAACAAAGTCTTCTTTTTCAAGCGCGAAATGCGTTGCAATCTGAGAAGCTTCTTGACCCGCAGTAGGAGCGTA
>NZ_JAVAXX010000659.1:0-833 GCF_042709275.1 Bacillus sp. LR_5
GCGTGGCTTTTTAAAGTAAGCCTCGATCGCCTCGGCTTTTGATGATCCGCCCGCTACCGCAATAATATCGGGGATGGCGTCTATGTCATCCAGCTGCATTCCGACAGAATGCACTTTGTGAACCACTTCGCCGTCCGCGTTAAAATAGTAGCCGAACGCTTCCGTCACCGCGTCGTTATCATCTATTTTCTTTAAGTCTTCTAAAGGCGTGTTTCTGCGCTGAGCCATAGTTTTAGCTTCGCCGATTCCATGAACCAGCATACTCGCTGATTTAATGGTGTTCAGCACCTCTTTGACAGAAGGCTCTTCAATAATAGATGAATAGGCGCCTTGTGACAGCTGTCCCGGAACAAACAAAAGCCGGTAAGTGCCTGAAGCCTTCTCCGCCATATGCGCGCATATGGTGTTCGCCTGGTTTTTCACGTCTTCGCCTAAACCGCCTCTTGCAGGCACAAACAAAAGCTCGCGGTTTTTAGAATCCGGCGTCATCATTTCGGCGACAGCTTCAATTGTCGTACCGCCAGTTACAGCGACGATATTTTTGCCTGAAAATCTTTTTTTCATACATGCGACAGCCGCTCTTCCCATTTCTTTTTTGACCCATGGGGATTGATCGCTGTCTCCGGATACGATAATGGCATCCTTTAGATTTAAACGTTCTTTTAATGTCTTTTCCAAAAGAGTCAAACCTAAAACATCTTTCATCGTATCTTCCAAAACAGAAAGCAGTTCATAGCCCTCTTCTGTCAATGTCATGCCGTTTGTCTTAATATCGACCAGGTTCTGTTCCTTTAAAAACTGAACCTCGCCCCTCAGCACACGCTCGCTGATTT
>NZ_JAVAXX010000066.1:0-26649 GCF_042709275.1 Bacillus sp. LR_5
CTTTTATTGAAATGACGGAATCAAATAGAAAAATTGTATTTTCAAAGCCGAATAAAAAAAATCCCGGCTTCAAACCGGGATTTTTTCATACAGTAACTAGCTCTTTTTCACTTTTAATCAAGTCATATGTCAAGCATACAGGTTTATTTGTACGGGGATCAGTCACGATTTCGGCATCAATCTGAAATACCTGCTTCAAAATGTCTGGTGTCATGACCTCCAGAGCAGTTCCTTCCTTGATGACCGTGCCTTTTTTAAGCGCGATCATATAATGAGAAAAACGAGCTGCATGGTTAAGATCATGAATGACCATTAAAATCGTCCGCCCTTGCTCTTTGTTGAGTCTGTCAAGCAGCTGCAGAATTTCAAGCTGATGTGCAAGATCAAGATACGTTGTAGGTTCATCCAGCAGAAGCAGTTCCGTCCCTTGCGCAAGCGCCATGGCAATCCACACGCGTTGACGCTGTCCGCCTGACAATGCCTCAATCGGCCGTTCAGCATATTCAGCCATGCCTGTTTCTTCAAGCGCCCATTTGATAATCCGGCGGTCTTCGTCATTTAATCTGCCGAATCCTGATTGATGCGGAAACCTGCCGTACGACACCAATTCGTGCACTGTTAGGCCGCTCGGCGCTTCAGGTGTCTGTGGAAGAATCGCCATATCTTTTGCAATGTCCTTTGTAGACATTTTATGAATCGCTTTGCCGTTTAAATAGACGGCACCTGCATGTGAACGCATAATTCTGGACATTGTTTTTAAAATCGTTGATTTCCCGCAGCCGTTCGGGCCAATTAAGGTGGTAATTTTCCCTTTAGGAATCGATATATTTAAATCCTCTACAATCACCCTGTCGCCATAACCGATACCAAGCTGTTCCGTTGATAATGAATTCATATTCGGCCCCCTCCTCTAATTCGCTTTCATCAATAAATAAATAAAGTAAGGCGCACCTAGCACGGAAATGACAAGTCCGACCGGAATTTCTGATGGTGCCAATACATTTCTCGCCAGCGTATCAGCAAGCAAAAACAGGAATGAGCCGATGAAGGCGGAGACCGGTATCAGCGTCTGGTGACGTGGACCGGTCAGCCTTCTAGCCACATGCGGCGCGATCAATCCGAGAAACGCAATGCCCCCCGCAGCTGCCACGCATGAAGCGGCAAGAGTGACCGCTGCCAGAAGAAGAATCCGTCTTTCCTTTTCAACAGCGGTGCCCAGCCCGGTCGCCAATTGGTCTCCGAGCTGCATAATGTTCAAATAGCGTGCCTTATATAAAGTAAACAGAAGCAAGATCACAATCCAAGGGAGAATCGCCCAGATCATATTCCAGTTCGCCCCCCATATTGAGCCGGATATCCAAACCGCGGCTTGCATAAAATCATGAGGGTCCATCTTAAGCTGAAAAATCAGCAACAGGGCATTGAATCCGGCATTCACCCCTATGCCGACTAAAATCAGCCGAATCGGTGTCACGCCTTTTTTCCATGCCAGAATATAAATGAGAAACGCAGCGAGGATTGCTCCTGCCAAAGCACTGAACGGCAGCATAAATGTTCCGAAAAAGCTGAGATCTGAAGCTGACCCTTGAAAAAAGTATATAAAAAGCACTACAGCAAGTGAACCGCCGGCGTTAATTCCGAGAATACCAGGCTCGGCAAGTTCATTTTGAGACACGCTTTGCAAAATGGCTCCAGCTACGGAGATCCCTGCTCCAACAAGCAAAGAAAGGATGATCCGAGGCAGCCTGAACTCAAATAAGACAAGTTCATCACGCGCCGTTCCTTGGCCGAAAAAGACCTGAAGCGTTTTAAGCGGTGCAATTTTGATAACGCCCAAATTGAGACTGATAAAAAAGACCACCACGATAAGCAAAAAGGTCACAGCCATTACAATAAGCGGTTTGTTTGTTTTTGTTTTCATTACAGCCCTCTCCTTTCACGACGTGCCAAATAAAAGAAAAAGGGAACGCCGATCAGAGAAGTCAGCGCGCCGACAGGCGTTTCAAAGGGCGCATTTACGAGTCTGGCCGCTATGTCAGCAAAAACAAGCAAAACAGCACCGAGCACCGCCGAGCAAGGAATGATCCACCGATAATCCACACCGACCAAAAAACGGGTAATATGCGGAATGATCAGCCCGATAAATGCAATGGTGCCGGCAATGGAAACCGCAGCTCCGGTCAGAATTACTACAATAAGCATGCCAACCAGTTTCACCGCTGATGTATATTGTCCAAGCCCTTTTGCCAGATCGTCACCGAGACTTAACACTGTAACAGACCGGGCGATGAAAAACGCGAGCGTTAAACCGACAGCCCCTGCAATAAGCAAAAGCTGGACCCCTGACCATTTCACACCCGCTACCCCGCCTGCGTACCAAAAGCTGATATCCTGAGCGACATCAAAGCGTATTGCAATGGCAGTTGAAATGCCGGTAAAGAAATAAGTAACTGCCGTACCCGCCAGAGCAAGCTTTACAGGCGTAAGTCCGCCCCTTGAAAACATGCCGATGCCCATTACCGTCGATGCCCCCAGCCCCGCTCCCGCAAAGGACCATAGCACAAGCCCCATTGCAGAAAGTCCGGGAAAAAAGGCAAACGCAATCGAAACCGCAAACGCAGAGCCTGATGTCACACCCATAATCGAAGGCTCTGCCAAAGGGTTTCTCGTCATCCCCTGCATGATTGCTCCCGACACTGCCAACAATGCGCCTACAAGCGCGGCAGCCGCCGTTCTCGGCAGTCGAAGATCATGTATAATTTGGTGAGATGTCTTTGTCGGCTGATAATGAAAAATGGCGTCCCATACAGTGCGCAAATGAATATCCGCTGCACCGAGGGATATGGATAAAAATGCGCCAAGGCAAAGCAGGCATAGACCTGCAATAAGGACGATAATCGCGCCATATGTCCTTGACGTCCATTGGATTTTTTCTGATGCAGTCCGTATATTTTTATGTTGACTCAACTGCCGTACTTCCTTTCTGTTACTGATAATGATTATCAATTGCTGTTTCAGTATATCACTTTTTTCAGCTGATTTAATAGAGTGTTTTGAACAAAAATGAAAATGCATTTGCAAAAATATCGTGTCAACCGGCACTTGCAGTGGTATAATCACAGATGATAATGATTCTCTTTTTCATCTATTTTTTTAGAAAGAAGGTATGAGATATGACCCATATATACAAGAAACTCGGAGCCGCGTTTTTTGCCCTGTTATTGATTGCAGCGCTGGCAGCCTGCGGGAATAACTCAGAAAGCAAAGGTTCTGCCTCTGATTCAAAAGGCGCAGAAACCTTTACATACAAGGCTGAAAACGGAAATGTAAAAATCCCGAAGCATCCTAAACGGGTGGTTGTCATGGCAGACGGCTATTACGGCTACTTCAAAACACTCGGCATCAACGTTGTCGGTGCGCCTGAGAATGTATTTAAAAACCCTTACTACAAAGGAAAAACCGACGGCGTTGAAAACATCGGAGACGGCACTTCGGTTGAAAAGGTAATTGATTTGAACCCTGACCTGATTATCGTCTGGACAACACAGGGCGCTGATATTAAAAAGCTTGAAAAAATTGCGCCAACTGTCGCAGTAAAATACGATAAGCTCGACAACATTGAACAACTGAAAGAATTTGCAAAAATGACGGGAACTGAAGATAAAGCTGAAAAATGGCTGGCCAAGTGGGATAAAAAAGTTGCGGCCGCTAAAACAAAAATCAAAAAAGCGGTCGGTGACAAAACCATTTCCATTATGCAAACGAACGGAAAAGACATTTACGTATTCGGTAAAGACTTTGGAAGAGGCGGAAGCATCATTTACAAAGACCTCGGCCTGCAGGCTACAAAGCTGACAAAAGAAAAAGCCATTGACCAGGGGCCAGGTTATACAAGTATTTCATTAGAGAAGCTCCCTGATTTCGCCGGAGATTACATTTTCGCGGGCCCATGGCAATCAGGCGGTGATGATGGCGGCGTTTTTGAAAGCTCCATTTGGAAGAACCTGAATGCCGTTAAAAATGGCCATGTATACAAGATGGATCCGATTGGCTTCTATTTCACAGACCCGATTTCATTAGAAGGACAACTGAAGTATATTACGGAAAGCTTGACTAAATAAACAAAAGAGCCGCCTGCCCGCGGCTCTTTTGCTTATTTATAAGGAACGGCTCAATTTGAATCATATCGGATATTTTCTTTGAGCCATTCATATTAAGCTGCATCCTCAACACGATCAGTTTTTTTATGCTGGAGAGACTGAAAAACGTTTTTTGCATATTCGATTGTGCCTTAAGGTTTTTCTTTCGATTTCAGCTTTCCTGTCAGCTAGGTTAACGAACGGATTCCTAACAGGAGAAATTGTGATTTTATAAAAAAGACACCTGAGCAAATCAGGTGTCTTTTCATTATGCTTGTTTTTCTTTCTGGAACTTTTTACTCACAAATGGATAAACGATCAAGCCGACAAAGAATAAACCGATGCCGAGGATAAATGTCGTTAAATCTGCTGTGCCTGTTACGATAACAAACACGGAGTATGCACACGCCAGTATCGCGATCAATCCGTCTCTTACACGGGAGCCTTTCAGCTGGTCATACGTTTCACCTTTGATGACTACCTTCAAGCTGTAGATTGCAGATACCAGATACGGAATTAAATATGCAAGTGTAGCCGCTGTCGTTAAAAATGTAAATGCGTCACTTATTGTCCGGGAAATAACCGAGAAAATGAAGACCTGTGACATGACGTTTGTAATAATAAGTGCAATGACCGGACTTCCCTTTTTATTCGTTTTTGCAAAAAATGCCGGGAAATCTCCTGCTTTAGCGGCTTGGTATGGCACCTCAGAGCCAAGCAAAATCCAGCCGAGCATCGTTCCGAATAAACAAAGGATAGCCAAAAGCGCCATAATCACGCTTCCCGCGTTTCCAACAATCGCATAGAGTACATCAACAAATGGTTTTTCAGAGCCGACAAGCTTATCATGCGGCAGAACACCCATCGTAATTAAAGTCACAATAATATATATGCTCAAGGCAATCAGCAAGCCGGTAATTGTCGCACGTTTCACATCACGCTGAGAGCGCGCACGGCCGGACAGGATCACCGCGGATTCAATTCCGACAAACGCCCACAGTGTAGAAATCGCGGCGTTATGAACCTGGCCGCCAATTCCAATGCTTGTGCCGTTTTCTCCTTGAACCGGGAAATAAAAATGACCGAATAATGTCGTTTGAAACACAAATAAACCGGCAACGATAAAGAAGACAAAACCTAATACTTTAGAAAGCGTTGTGACAAAGTTTAATTTACTTGCGCCGTTAATGCTGGCAACAAGAATCGCGTGCGTTCCCCATAACAAGATCGTACATACGGCAAACGTCAGTAATTGGCCGAGTGTCACCTCTTGCCCGCCGATCGAAAACATCTCACGTTTATCAACCAAGATCGGGAAGAACGAAGTCAAGTAACCGGCGAGACTTGTGATGATCGCCACGTTACTGATCCAGCTCGCCACCCAGTAGCCCCACACCATTGTGAAACCGGCAGCGTTGCCTTTTTTCGGGTCAGAAAACAGCGCTCTTGCATAACTTTGCGGTCCCGCTGTCAGTTCAGGCTTGCGAATGGACAAGTGTCCGAACACAAGTGCAATCATCAGCACGCCGGCACCTGTCAAAAGCCAGGCGGACGTAGCTCCAAACGGACTCGCAATTGAAGCAAGCGAGCTCGGCAAGGAGAAAATTCCTGATCCAACCATATTTCCAACGACAAACGCCGTTAATAACCAAAAACCCCATTTTTTTGTCTGTTCCATTCCAGTACCTCCATGATTCTTTGTACGGACCAGACCCCGAGATCATATAAACGCAAAAAAAGCCTGAACAAAAGTCCATGCTTAAAGAAACACACACCCTTGATCTCCGGATAGCCCTCCGCGAAAAAGCACGCGGCAGTCCTGCACTTATTCAGATACAGTCCCAGCATAGAGAAGGATCGGCTTTCTCCACACTTCGGCGCTGATGCCTTTTACACATGTTTAACAGCTCCTGTCAGCCTGGCATGTGTGACTTATCATCCGCGCAACCTCTACCTCACTGAGAAAGAGTGAGGATTTAATTATTCAGTTACTCCCAGAAGGTTATCAAAGAAAGGATGATCTGTCAAAGGGAACAGATGGAAAATACGGATAGAGCCAAGCCCTATCCGCATGTGATTATCGATTATTTTTCTTTTTTTGCACAGCTTCTTGAAGCGGATCATCTTTTAGAGCTGAACCAGCATCTTCAAGAGCTCCTTGGATTACGTTTTTTTCTTTTTCGGAACGTTTTCCTTTATCTTTATTAAAGAAACCCATTCGTATCACCTCTTTTAAAAAATAGGTACATGTTTAAGATGCCTCTTTCCTGAAAAATTATGCGGGATATTTTTTATCGTCCAAAGTCCTGTTGATCAAACATACATTCTCTTGATATATTTGTAATTCAGAGATTTTTTGCAAAAGATAAAAGGAGAAGCGGCAAATGACAGGAAAAACACACATCATGGGAGGCATCGCTTCTTGTACGGCAGCGGCTTATTATTATGGATTTGATCCAGTGCTTATGGCTGCGTCAGGCGCGGTTGGAGCATTAATACCCGATATCTGCCACACACAAAGCAAAATCGGGAGAAAATTTCCTATTTTATCGAAAGTGGTCAGCTCCGTTTTTGGCCATCGTACATTTACACACAGCTTGCTGTTTATGCTCATCATGTTTTTTATCACTTCTACATACATTCCAGATAAAAACATATCAGCCGGCCTGATGATCGGAATGGCGAGCCACTTGATTCTTGACGCTTGGACGGTGAACGGAATCAAATTATTATTCCCTTCAACGATCCGCGTTCGGCTTCCATTATATATGAAGACAGGCAGTTTTTCTGAGCAGCTCGTGCTAGCCGGCCTGACCCTTGCTTCATGTTACTACTTTTATATGCTGTTTCATGGGCGCATGTTTTAAACACATGAGTGCTGAGACTTGTCTGAACCGGCTGTTTTTAGTAGGTTTTACTTAAGAAGCATTTCATGCAGATGATCAAGAAAACGTGAGGAGTCATATTGATGAAAGGAACCTTTTTTCACAATCAGCGGTTTTTATGTTTTTCGATCTTATTTATGTGGATCAAAACGTATGTGATATATAAACTCGGCTTTGATTTGCAAATCGATACTCTGTTGGAGGAGCTAATGCTGCTGGTCAACCCGCTCAGCTTTATTCTTCCTTTATTCGGTATCGGCCTGCTTCTAAAAGAAAACAAGCAGCGGGCCTTTTTGCTGATTGCCAATTTGGTTCTGACTGTTATCTTGATCTCTAATACGATTTTTTACGGCTTTTATATCGATTTTATTACCATTCCGGTTTTATTTCAGGCCAGCAACATGAGCGATATGGGCAGCAGTGTAAAAGAACTGTTCCATCCTCTGTTTATCGCCCTGTTTGTGGATTTGGTTTTTCTGCTGCTGTTCGCCAGAAAAACCAAACACCCACAGACAAAAGCCGCTCCCCGCACGATCAAACGGTACTATGCAGCTTCCTGCGGCATGCTTTTATGCACGCTGGCACTTGCAGAAGTACAGCAGCCGAAGCTTTTGGCACATTCTTTTGACCGAGAAATGCTAGTCAAAAGCATCGGCCTGTTTCAGTTCCATATTTACGATACAATTTCTCAGACTGTTAATATCAGCGCGAAAGCTTTTGCCGATGAAGACAGTATAACTGCCATTAAAAACTACACAGAGGCTGATTACAGCAAGCCTGATCAAAGCAAATTCGGTCTTGCAAAGGGGCGCAATGTCATCTTTGTAACACTTGAATCGACCCAAAGCTTTGTTCTGAATGAAAAAGTAAATGGAAAAGAAATTACCCCATTTATGAATGATCTCATTAAAAAAAGCTATTCCTTTGATCATTTCTATCAGCAAACAGAACAAGGAAAAACATCAGATTCAGAATTTATCGTCGCTAACTCACTGTATCCTTCCCTTAGCGGCGCCGTCTTTTTCACGAAAAGCGACCATCAATTTCATACGATGTATAAATCGCTGAAGCAGCACGATTATTATTCAGCCGTCTTTCATGCTAACCATAAAACATTTTGGAACAGAGATGTCATGTACGATACATTTGGCATTGACCGCTTTTTTGATGTTGATGATTTTCATGTCACTCCCGGGACATCGACAAGCTGGGGCTTAAAAGACAAAGAATTTTTAGAGCAGTCCGCCGAAAAGCTGAAAAGCCTGCCGCAGCCGTTCTACAGCAGTTTTATCACGTTAACGAATCATTTTCCGTTTGAGATTGATGAAAAGGATCAGCTGATAGATGAATTCGATTCAAGCAGTGATCTGTTAAACCGCTATGTGACCACGGTTCGCTATGAGGATGAGGCATTAAAGCATTTTATCAAAAAACTGAAGGACGAAGGCTTATACGAAAATTCGATGATCGTATTTATGGGAGATCATTACGGCATTTCTGAAGCCCATAACGAGGCAATGGCTGAGTTTTTAGGGAAAGATGAAATCACACCGTATGACAACGTTCAGCTCCAGCGGGTGCCGTTTATCATACATATCCCGGGAATCACCGATCAACAGCCGGAAACCATCTCTGATGCCGGGGGGCAGGTCGACGTCAGGCCGACACTGATGCATTTACTCGGCGTTGAGACAAAAGGCGATATCCAATTCGGCAATGATTTGCTGTCCAGCGACCGCACCCCATTCGCCGTTCTGCGAAACGGCAGCTTTATTACGAACGATTATATATACACAAAGAACACGTGCTATAGCCAAAAAACAGGTGAAGTGCTGGAAAATCAGGATGCGTGCCTCCCTTATAAGGAGAAAGCAAACGAAGAACTGTCTCTCTCTGATAAAATTTTAAATGGTGACCTGCTCAGGTTTTCCGAATGAAAAAAATCCCTCTATCAAGAGGGATTTTTTACGTTTCCAACATCACCTTGCCAGTCAGCTTCGTTTCATAGCCGTTTAAATGAGACAAATTCGCCTTGTATTCCTCAGAATTCAAAATCTCCTTCACGGCCTTCAGCAGCTGCTCATGTTTTTTCAAAACGACAATATCATATTGTTCGTCGATGAGCGGGATAAAATCAACACTGCCCATATGTGCCGCGTGCTGCGCCCCGATTCCCGCGTCAGCCTGTCCGCTTGAAACTTGTGAAGCGACAGCGTAATGATCAGTCACGATATCGCCATATCCCACTACATCAGCCGGATTCACACCAAGCAAGCCAAGCTGTTCATCAAGGAGCACCCTTGCGCCAGAACCCTTTTCCCTGTTGATGATCCGGATATCGGCTCTTTTCAAGTCTTTCCAGCCTTGAATGTTTTTCGGATTCCCTTTTTGCACATACAGTCCTGCTTTGCGGAGAACGACATTGATGAGACAAAACGGTTCACCTGTCAAAATCCGTTTTACATAAGGAGCGTTATACTGGCCCGTTTCAGCATCGTACAAATGGAGGCTGACAATGTCACACTTGCCTTGATACATATCAATCAGGCTGTTTAAGCTTCCTTTGTATTTACGGAGCGGCGTCTCCTGAATGGCATTCTCCAAATGCTTGCTGAGAAGATCCATCGAAATGTCCTGTCCGCTGATCATGACATTCGGTCTGCCGTCCGGCTCAGCCTCCTGCACCTGTTTCGGCGCTTCTGTTGCAGCGATGGGCTGAGACATTCTCATATTCGTTTTATATTGCTTTAAATCTTCTTCATCCACACGCATCTGCCTTCCGACACGATAAGCAGGCAGCACGCCTTTTTTAATCAAATCATAAACGGTCAGCTTTGATACCTTCAGCAGACCTGCAACTTCTTCTATCGTATAGGAAGAGGTTTCATTCATCATCATCACTCTCCTATTTTATTATACCTTTTCGCCGAATGTAAAAAAACCCACATAAACC
Organism: Bacillus sp. LR_5; assembly: GCF_042709275.1. Classification (NCBI taxonomy): domain Bacteria; kingdom Bacillati; phylum Bacillota; class Bacilli; order Caryophanales; family Bacillaceae; genus Bacillus; species Bacillus sp. LR_5. The sequence goes on from NZ_JAVAXX010000066.1 coordinate 9,978, forward strand.
AAACATAATCAGTTATAATTAGTTATATCTAATGATAAGGGGTGCAATCATGTTTAAGAAGTATTCTATTTTCATCGCAGCCTTAACCGCTTTTCTGCTTGCAGCAGGCTGTTCTTCAAACCAGTCTTCAACGGACAGCGAGAAAAAAGTAACGTTAACCATCTCAGCTGCCGCCAGCGCGCAGGATGCACTTGAGGAAATCCAAAAAAATTATGAAAAAGAGCATCAAAATATTACCATCCAAGATAACTATGGCTCATCCGGCGCCTTGCAAAAACAGATTTCTCAAGGAGCAGGAGCAGATCTGTTCTTCTCAGCTGCTGAGGATAAATTTAAAAAGCTGGTGGATGATGGAGATATCACAAAAAAAGACAGCACTGATTTAGTCGGTAATGAAATTGTGCTGGTTGTACCAAAAAACGGAGATTCACCTGTGACAAGCTTCAGCAATCTGGCTGAATCAGAAAAAATCGCCCTTGGCACTCCGGAATCCGTACCGGCAGGAGCTTATGGGAAAGAATCACTGACAAAGCTGTCTTTATGGGACAAAGTGAAGGATAAAATTGTGTATGGAAAAGACGTTCGCCAAGTTCTTTCTTATGTTGAAACCGGCAATGTAGACGCAGGTATTGTTTATAAAACAGATGCCCTGGTCTCGAAAAAGGTCAACATTATTGACAAGGCAAAAGCAGATACACACAGCCCAATTGTCTATCCGTTAGGAATCGTAAAAGATACAAAACACCGTAAGGAAGCGAAGGAATTTTACGAATACCTGCAATCTGATGAAGCAATGAAAGTATTTGAGAAATATGGCTTTACTGCCGAGTAGCATAAGCGCTTCAGAATTTTTCACACCCGTTGCGCTTTCCTTTCAGGTGGCGGCAGTTGCCGGAATTGTTGTCATTATTCTCGGAACACTTGCTGGAGCATGGATGTCACGGGCATCATTTTTCGGAAAAACGGCACTCGAAACATGTTTTATGCTTCCGCTCGTTCTTCCGCCTACTGTTGTCGGTTTTATTTTGATCGTCATTTTCGGAAAGCACAGCTTCATCGGACAAGCCATCGAGTGGATTTTCCAGCAGCCTGTCATTTTCACCTGGTGGGCCGCTGTGATCGCCTCGGCTGTTGTAGCCTTTCCGCTTATGTATCAATCAGCCAAAACCGGATTTGCTGATATTGATCCCGATATACAAGGTGCGGCAATGGTAGACGGCGCTAGCAGATGGAAAGTGTTTATCCATATCTCCGTCCCGCTTGCCTATCCTTCGTTACTGACCGGAAGCATCCTCAGCCTTGCACGGGCGCTCGGAGAATTTGGCGCAACACTCATGTTTGCAGGAAACATCCCCGGTGTTACGCAAACACTGCCGACGGCGATATATGTCGCATTGGATTCCGGCAACAATACCCTTGCTTGGGCGTGGGTCGTCTGTATTGTTGTCATTTCCTTTTTGATGCTGTTTTTCATTCAACAGAAAAAAACGCACTAAAAAAACTCCCCATAACGGGGAGTTTTTTGATTAAAACAGAAGCTCATCAGGATTTGGGCCGACACGCTCATCTTTGTTTAATGCGTCAATTTTGTCCATGTCTTCTTGAGACAATTCGAAATCAAAAATATCAGCGTTTTCGATGATACGGTGTTCTTTAATGGATTTTGGAATGGTTACAACTCCATGCTGCAGATCCCAGCGCAAAATCACTTGAGCCACAGATTTATTGTGTTTTTCAGCAATCTGTGTCAGCACTTCGTTATCCAAAAGCTGTCCCTGCATGAGCGGAGACCACGCTTCCAGCTGAATGCCTTGCGCTTTGCAGTAATCTCTTAATTCTTTTTGCGTCAAGCGAGGGTGAAACTCAACTTGGTTCACCATCGGTTTGATTTCAGCATCTTTCAACAGCTCTTCTAAATGATGAACTTGGAAGTTGCTGACGCCGATCGCGCGGATTTTGCCGTCTTTGTACAGCTTTTCAAGCGCGCGCCATGTATCTTTATATTTATCTTTGCCAGGCCAGTGGATCAAATATAAATCTAAGTAATCAAGCTGCAATCTTTCCAGACTCTTTTCAAAGGCAGCAAGCGTTGTTTCGTAGCCTTGATCTTCATTCCACACTTTTGATGTGATGAAGAGCTCTTCTCTTGCCACACCGGATTCTTTAATCCCGATGCCAACGCCTTCTTCATTTTTGTAGATCGCTGCTGTATCAATGCTGCGATAGCCATTTTTAATTGCCGCTTTCACTGATTCAGTCACTTCATTACCATTTTCTACTTTAAAAACACCCAGACCGAACCAAGGCATTTCAACTCCGTTATGTAACTTTACAGTATCTTTTAAACTTGTTGGCACTTGAACATCCACCCTTTCACTGAAATGTAAGCGTCTATATTATCTCACATTCCTCTCAGCCGATACCAATAATACGCTTAAGACCCTCTTTTTGCTTCTTTTTTCACAGCACAGGCAAATTCAAACACTATTTTTTTCCTATTTTAACAATATTGAGATTACAAATACATTGAGCAGGGTATGCGTGTAGTGTAACCAAATGAAAACAAAGGAGGAAACAACTTGAAACGTATTCGTATCCCAATGACACTTGCTCTTGGTGCCGCTTTGACAATTGCCCCTTTGTCCTTTGCTTCCGCTGAAGAAAATCCTGCTCCGAAGATGTCGCAGACAACTGCTGCTGGAACAACTGCCGCTGATGTAGGTTTAAACGTCAATCTGGATGTACTTGGAATTGCCAACCAGATCGCTGATGCCATCAAATCCGCACAGAACAGGGATGGGTTTGTGAAAAACCTCATGGAGTCTTCCTTCTACGCATCCGGCCAAAAATATAATGTCATGGTCTTTAATTTAAGCCAGGAATATGAAGATCATTTGAACGGTGTGCAATTTTACGGCTCAGCCGTTTACGACGGCATTACGTATGGCATTTGGGTATTTGAAGATGGAACCTTTACAAACAAAGGCGATGGCGGCTGGATCAACTGGGCCTTCAGAGGCTGGTTCGACCGGGATGGCAGCACTGTCGCATTTCATCGCCCTTAATATAGAAAAAAGCTGGCGCTCTAACGCCAGCTTTTTTGCTGCATTTATTCGCCGCCTTCAAGCATGGCGGCTTCGACATCATTAATGTATTGGCGAAGCTCATGGGAGATGTCCCGGGAAATTTCCCTCTCTTCGAAGAGCGTTTGAATTTCATTTCTGATCGCCTGCACAGCCTTCAGCTTCACTTCCAGCTTCTGATTTTCAAAATGGGCACTTGATTTTAACTCATGATGGCTGTGCTCCAGCCTGAAAATTAACTGCTTATAGAATGTAATGACAGATAAAAACACTTCTTTATGCTCTTCCGTCTTATGTTTTTCCAGATATTCTATCGCTGCTTTTGCCGTTTTCACTCTTGTTGCCCGTATCAATCCCGCTTCATTTAAAATCGACATCTCCGGCTTTTTATGTTCACCGAAGAAAATCCAATACATCAGCCTCTTGAGCCTTGTTTTTGATAATCCGACTTTAAACGGGTTCGCATACAAAATTTCCAACTCGTTAAATCGTTCTTGCAGCACATTTGCTGTTTCTTCCGGGATGTCTCCCCGCTCCAGCATTTTCATCAGCGCCTCTTGCTCAGCCTTAACCCCCTGCGCACGGACTTTTCGCTCGTGCTTCTTAATGCGATTAGATGATGTATACTGCTGAAAACGAAGATTTTTCATTTTCTCATTGTATTCAGCTATCACCGCAAGAGAGGCCGTTTTGTTTGTCTCATTCATGTCCTCTTTAATCGTTTGAAGGGCTGTTTTGATCAACTTGCGTCTCGCCGTCAGCAGCTTCTTATTTCGTTCCTCGTCCTCTTCTTCTTTTTCAGTCAGAATTGGCAGCACAACGGTGGCAATGACAAGCGTGCATAAAATGACGCCGGCTGCTAAAAAGAGAATCAGATTTCTTTCCGGAAACGGCGTACCGTCCTCCAGGAAATACGGAATGGAAAAAGAACCTGCAAGCGTTACTGCTCCACGCACACCGGAAATCGAAATTAACAGCGTCGAACGAAGACCCGGTTTATAGATGTTCTGATCTTTATTAAAGAACCATTTGCCGTTCCAGAAGAACAGCACCCACAGGAATCTGAGGAGCATTAACGTAAATGTGATGACTAGGATATAGCCGATCACCTTCATGTTGCTGATGGCAGTGTCGTTAAAGATAACAGAAATCACATCAGGGATTTGCGTGCCGAGAATAACGAAGACCAGGCCGTTCAAAATAAATAAAATAATGTTCCACGTACTTGAGGAGACGATTTGCAGCTTGATCATCGTAGATTCCAGACGATCCTGTTCAACCGCATGGGTAATACCGCCAGCCACAACAGCTAAAATGCCGGAAACGCCGATTTCTTCAGCTGCCAAATAAATCACAAACGGCGTCAGAATTTGAATCAGCATATGCATCGTGACATCCTGCATGCCAAGGCGGCGCAGAAATAGGCGAAAACGAATAATCAAAAATGAAATGACAACCCCGCACAGCAAGCCTCCGAGAGAAATAAAGACAAAGCTGACAGCCGCTTGTGCTAATGAAAATGCACCAGTCACTGCCGCTGCAATCGCAAACTTAAAGGCCACCAGACCTGATGCATCATTCATCAGCCCCTCACCTTCCAGCAGGCGAAGAATCCCTTTTGGCATTTTCACTCTTCCTGATAATGCGCTGACAGCGACGACATCAGTCGGTGAAAGAATGGCCGCAAGTCCAAAGGCCGCTGCCAGCGGAATAGCAGGAATCATCCAGTGAATCGTGTAGCCGCCTACAATCACAGTCGCAAATACAAGGCCGAGTGCAAGCAATAAAATCGGAGCCCTTAAATTCCAAAGCTCTGCCCGCGGTGTCCTCTTTCCATCATTAAATAGCAGAGGCGCGATAAACAGAACAAAAAACAATTCGGTGTTTAATTCAAAATGAAGTCCCTGTGGAAATGAGGCGGCAAGAATCCCAAGAGCCACTTGAATCAGCGGCACCGGAATAAACGGAATAAACCGGTTCACGATATTAGAAATCGCAATAATCGTTAATAATACGAGCACAACTAAAAATATGTCCAAATGCATGACCTCCTTCGTCTGTTGTGTGTCGGCATGATGAGCCAAAAAATCTGTTTGTCTAAAAGCCCTTGAGCTAGGGTGGCCTTGCATCCGCTATGTGGTTTCGCAGGAGTTCTCTCCACACTTGTCTTCTTTTATAGTACCCTTTTTAGGGTATTTTTTCTCATGATATGCTCACAGTGAACTTTTTTGCAGCAGAGCAAATTACAGAAAAAAGAGACAGGAAGCTACTCCCTGTCTCTCGTCTTTCTTTCTCAATCATGAAAATTCGTACCGTCAGTTGTTGCTTTGATAATGCCCGCGCGGATGACAAAGTCACCGAAATGCTCGCCTTCCTCACGTTCTTTCGCATAGCGGGAAAGAAGGATGCGCAGCTCGCTTAAAATGTCTGCTTCACCGATGTTTTCACGGTACATTTTGCTTAAACGGCTTCCGTCAAACGCAGCGCCAAGATACATATTATATTTGCCCGGCGCCTTTCCGATAAATCCGATCTCACCGAGTGCATGACGTGCACAGCCGTTCGGACACCCTGTCATGCGAATCGTGATTTCCTGATCACGAAGGCCGTTTTCGTCAATAATCTCTTCAATCTTATCTAACAGGGTCGGCAAATAACGTTCTGCTTCGGCCATTGCCAATCCGCAGGTCGGAAGAGCGACGCATGCCATCGAGCTGCGGCGAAGTGCTGAATAGTGCTTGCCGTCAGTTAGTCCGTACTGTTCAATTAAAGCACTGATTTCTTCTTTTTTATCGCTTGAAACGTTCGCAATCATTAAGTTCTGATTGGCTGTCAGCCGGAACTCACCTGTATGAACTTTGGCGATTTCCCGCAAGCCAGTCATCAGCTTATAATCATCGTAATCCGTTATACGGCCGCCTTCGACAAACAGCGTGAAATGCCATTTATCCTTGATGCCTTCCACCCAGCCGTAGCGGTCGCCGTTATGATCGAAATGATACGGCTTCGCTTCTTCCAGGCTCCAGCCGAGACGGTTTTCCAATTCTTCTTTTACGTTTTCTAAACCGAGGCGGTCAACTGTGTATTTGAACCGCGCATTTTTACGGACAGAACGGTTGCCGTAATCACGCTGAATCGTAATCGTTTTTTCAGCAACGTCATACATTTGCTCAGGCCGGCAGAATCCGATCACCTTGGCTAATTGCGGATATGTCGCAGTATCGCCATGCGTCATTCCCATACCGCCGCCGATTGCCACGTTAAAACCGATCAGCTTGCCATCCTCGACAATCGCAATGAATCCCAGATCTTGTGAAAAGACGTCAATATCATTAGACGGCGGAACAGCAATACCGATTTTAAACTTCCGCGGCAGATAGAGCGGTCCGTACATTGGCTCGACTTCTTCCTCCGGCGTGCCGGCAACTCTTTCCTCATCAAGCCAAATTTCATGATATGCTCTCGTCCGCGGCAGCAGATCATCACTTAATTTTTTAGACCACTCGTATACCTCTGAGTGGATTTCAGATTGATAAGGGTTTGATGCACACATGACGTTACGGTTTACGTCTCCGCAGGCTGCGATCGTATCCAAAAGTGCTGAGTGGATCGTCTGAATGGTTTTCTTCATGTTCCATTTCAGAATCCCGTGCATTTGGAACGTTTCACGTGTCGTCAATTTTAATGTGCCGTTCCCGTATTTCTGGGACAGGTCATCCATGACAAGCCATTGTTCAGGCGTTGAGACGCCCCCTGGCATACGCACGCGCAGCATGAACTGATATGCGGGCTCAAGTTTCTGCTTTTGGCGTTCATTTCGGAGGTCCCGATCATCCTGCAAATAACTGCCGTGGTGTTTCATCAGGCGGTTATCATCATCCGGAATTCCGGCACTGATTCGATCGAGCATCACTTCTTTCAGCGTGCCGCGCAAATAATCACTTTCTTTTTTAATGCGTTCAACATCACTTGGAGAGCCGTCCGGTGCTTTTAGAATTTTGGTCACCATGTTGAAAAACTCCTTTCAAGTCAAATCAATATACATCACGCTGATAGCGTTTTTGCTGCTGCATATCGGCAAGATAAGCCTCCGCTTCTTCGCGGCTCATATTGCCTTCTTTTTCGATAATTTCAAGCAATGTTTGATGGACGTCATGCGCCATATGCTTTTCATCTCCGCAAATATAAACAGCCGCTCCTTCTTGAAGCCATTCAAACAATTCTGCGCTATGTTCAAGCATGCGGTGCTGCACATATACTTTTTCTTCCGTATCACGTGAGAACGCCACATCCATTTTTGTCAGCACACCGTCTTTGAGCCAATTCTGCCACTCTGTCTGGTAAAGGAAATCCGTGACAAAGTGCTGATCGCCAAAGAACATCCATGCCTTTCCTTCCGCTCCCGTCTCCTCACGCTCCTGCATAAACGAACGGAAAGGTGCGACGCCTGTCCCAGGGCCCACCATGATAATCGGTGTTTCAGGGTCTTTCGGAAGCTTAAAGTTTTGATTGTGCTGTACATAAACCGGCAGTGTGTCTCCCGGCTGCAGACGTTCCGCGCACAAAATCGAGCAGACGCCTTTTCGTTCACGGCCGTGCGCATCGTAGCGGACTGCGCCGATTGTTAAATGCACTTCATCCGGATTTGCGGATAAACTGCTTGCAATCGAATAAAGGCGGGCAGGCATTTTTCGCAAAATCGAGACAAACTCCTGCGCAGATACACTAAATGGGCCATAGTCACGGACGAGATCAAGCAAATCGCGCCCTTCAATATAGGCTTTTACATTCTCCTCATTTCCCGGGGCTAAAAGCTCTCTAAGCTCATCGTTCCCTGTCAGCTGGGCTGCCTGTTCAAGAAGCGGTTTTGTGAGAACGGTAATCTCATAGTGAGAAATCAGCGCTTCTTTCAGCGGTCGGACATCACCTTGCTTATTAAGCGTCACAATTTCTTCCGGGTCCCAATTCATTTCCTTAAGGAGCAGCTCGACAAGTTCCGGATCGTTTTCCGGATAGACGCCGAGGCTGTCACCAGGCTCGTAAGTCAGGCCAGATCCTTCAAGAGACAGCTCCACATGGCGTGTTTCTTTATTTGATCCTCTGCCGTTTAAATTTAAATTTTCTAACACTTCAGCCCGAAACGGGTTTGTTCTGGAATACGAAGACTCACCGGTTTGTGACGCAGCCGCCGGCGCAGGCGCGGCGCTTCCGCCCCCAGCTTCATTTAATCCTTTCAATACACCCTCAAGCCATTCGGCTGCCGGTTCATCATAGTCAAGATCGCAATCAACGCGCGGAGAAATCCGTTTTCCGCCGAGTTCTTCTAAGCGCTGATCAAATTCTTTCCCTGTCTGGCAGAAAAATTCGTACGAACTGTCACCAAGCGCCAAAACGGAAAAGCGCAGATCTTCAAGCTTAGGCGCCCGTCTTCCGTGCAGAAATTCATGAAACGAAAGAGCGTTATCAGGCGGCTCGCCTTCACCATGCGTACTGACGACGATTAAAAGATTTTTTACTTTCTTCAGCTGATTCGGCTTAAAATCGCTCATGGATGAGACGGTCACTTGAAAACCGCTCTGTTCAAGCTGCTTGCCGGCATTTTCTGCAAGCCCCTGTGCGTTTCCCGTCTGTGAACCATAAAGAACGGTCACTTCTTTTGAAACGGCTGGTGCCGGTGCTTCCGCAGACACAGCTGCCGCCGGCGCACCCGCAGTTTCTTGGGCGGAAACAGATTGCGCGGATAAGTATCCGCTCAGCCAGATTTTCTGGGATTCGGTCAAGGTCGGCAGAAGGCGGTTAAGGAGCTCTGCCTGCTCCTGATTAAACGGACTGTTCATTACCTGAAGTTGCAACGTATCCACCTCACAAAGTTATAAACTGATCGAAAATTGCATCTAATTGAACTTTACCGGAATACTAGGCTTAAGTAAAATATATTTACATGATGATAACTATTAAGAATCCTAATGATAAAACGGCTATGCTTCATGTAAATAGAAAAAAGAGAAGGACTCCCTTCTCTTCATTCAGCAATCTGATATAAGTGAGGCGGCACAGCGGTTACAAACGGACTGGCTTCACCTGTATAAAATACCGCCAGCATGTGCATCGCACGGGTGCACGCAGTATATAAAAGCCTGCGGTCGTGCTCTGTATGATAGTGTTCTTCAGATGCATCATAGACAAGCACTGCGTCAAATTCAATTCCCTTTGCTAAATACACCGGAATCACGCAAACACCCTTTTGGAATGGTTGATTTTCTTTATGAATCAGGCGAACATCTGTATATTCACTCATGTGGGCGTGCGCCTGTATGCATTGCTGCGCAGTCTTGCAGATGACGGCTATTGTTTCGTGCCCTTTTTTCTTGAGCCGGCCAATTTCTTGCGCGAGCTTTTGGCAAAGGCTCTCATGTCCTTCAGTTTTGACAACGAGCGGCATTTCCCCGCTTCTATTAAACGGCTCAATATCCGCTCCATCTTGAAGCATCGCTTTGGTAAACTCGACAATCTGCCTTGTTGATCTGTATGTTCTCTTTAAACGAACATACTCAGCAGGCTCATCCTCAAAGCACGCATCCATACGCTGATCCCCGTTTATGGTATGCGCGTAGATGGACTGATTGATATCACCGAGCACTGTCATGCTGGCAGCCGGAAAAATGCTTCTCATGTAAGCCATCTGAAACGGTGAATAGTCCTGGGCTTCGTCAATAAATAGATGTTTGATCTTCGTATTTTTCTTTCTGCCCTCAATCAGATCCTGCATATAAAGAAACGGTGCCGCGTCCTCATAGAGCAATTTATTATCCGTAAATGCCGAACGGGTCAGTTCACCTATCGCGGCCATCTTCTCATCCTGAAATTTTCCTCCCCAGCCAGAAAACAATTGCAAATAAAGTTGTGTAACATCAAGAAATGCAAGGAGTCTGACCGCCTGTTTGAGCGGTTTGAAAGCTTTTTTCACAATGATGGCGGCAAGCAGCTGCTGCTCTCTTTGATAATCGTTAAACGTACTCTCGCTGAACCGTTTCCTTTCCTGCAGTTTTTTGTACACGTCCAAGTAGTCCTCTTTGTCAAGCAGCTCAGCTTCATGAACAACCCAATCCTTTCGCCGTTCCTTTTTCTCAAGCTTGTTAAGCTCACTCAGCAGCCACTTCGCGGTTTGCTCCATCCGATTCGGAATGGAGTGATTTTGATCTAATGAGTAAAAATAGGATTGAATTTGCTCCTTTGTGATCAGCTTTTGTCCGCGTAATATAATATTTTTAAAAATCATCCCTTCAGAGGAAAGCCGTGTGACGTATTCATTAATGAATTGCTGAAAGGATAAACCCGCCTTCCATGTGATTCCTGCAAGCCTTGTTGGAAAATCGCCTTCCTTAGTTTCGGTCAGGCAATATTCGAGCTGATCAAAGGCGCTTTCACATTTAAACTTGCGGCCAAGACGATGCTCGATATATTCCTGAAACGTCGCCTGCTCCATATTCTCTTCTCCTAACTCAGGCAAAACAGAGGATACATAGCTGTTAAATAAGAAGTTGGGAGAAAACAAAACGATTTGTCCGGCATCAATGACGCCGCGGTGCCTGTATAACAAATAAGCGACACGCTGAAGCGCAGCCGATGTTTTCCCGCTGCCAGCCGCTCCCTGCACGATCAGGATCTTGCTTTTTTCATTACGGATAATCTGATTTTGTTCTTTCTGAATCGTAGACACGATGTTTTTCATTTGGGTATCGGAGTGATGGCTTAATACCTCTTGCAGCATTTCATCACCAATCGTCATATCGGTATTAAACATCGCTTTGAGAGTGCCGTTTTTGATCATAAACTGGCGTTTCAGCACCATTTCCCCTTCTATCGTTTCACCGGGCACCTCGTACTCCGCTTTTCCTGGGGAATAATTGTAGTACAAACTTGATATCGGCGCCCTCCAGTCATAAATCAGAAAGTGTTCCTCCTTCTCATCCAAACAGGAAGCTAAACCGATATAAATTCGCTCTGCCTGCTCCTCGCCGTTTTCAATAAAATCAATCCGGCCGAAATAAGGCGATTTTTTAAATTGATGAATTCGTTTGAGCTGCTGATCCATGCGCCGATGATTGTGTTCCCGATCAGACAGCAGCTCTGCCTGCTGCTTAATGCTTGCCATCGTTTCAATCGCTTCATGGGCATCATCAAAATTAACCTTAACATCCTCCCAAAAGCTTTTTCTTAATCCGATGATATCATGCTTCAACCCGCCCGCAGACGTTTCCAGAAACCGCTCTTTTTTTTCGAGCTCCTTCAGCACCTCATCTATTCTCGACTGCTCTTCCTTCCATTCCTTATCCTGCTGATTCATGAACGGCACCTCCAGAAAATAGTTGACAAACATAGATGAAATACTGTAAAATATAATTGGATACATATATTAAATATATGATGAAAACTGGCAAATACAATTTATCTTAGCACATTCACCCAATATCAATCAAGGTTTGGGTTATTTATATGCAGAAAAAACCGATTTCAACTCGAAATCGGTTTTTTCTCTTATGATTTCACATTGATCACTGTTGGACGTGCTTTTCTTAGGTTGCGAATCTTCTCTTTCATCAGTATCGATTCCTTATTCCATTCAATCCTCGATATAATATATCTTTTTCATTTTAAAAACACCGCAGAGCTTTACCGTGTTTGTCTGTTCATCTAACGTGAAGAATGACTAAACTTGTTATTGTCATCTTCCATAAAGCGACTACATCCTTGCTATCGTATCTATAGTCGCAGTAAAATAGTCATTTTTCATCCAATTTCGACATATTTCAACAAATTAAAGTTTTTCATTTGGGAGAATAGGACGATGTTACATTATTTCTCTCGGTTTATGATATGAACATGAAGAAAGAACCAGAATTAGTTAGGAGGAAATACTCAGTGAAGAAAAAGCTATCTATGATGTTGCTGGCATTCGTCGTAGCCGTAACAAGTTTTACGTCAATTGACATAGTAAACAACAAAGCGGAAGCTAAAGATTGGGTTAAAAAAGGTCAAATATGGAGTACTCATTACCATTCGGGCTCATTTAAAAACTATACTTACTCGCCAACATTTCAGATTTATTATCCAGGACGAGGAACTTGGGCCAACATGACAGCAAACGGATCAGGCAGCGGGAAAATTACAGCAACTCTGCAACAAAAGACAAATAAAGGCTGGAAAAATGTTAAAACTTTTTATGCAACGAAAAAAGGCTCTACAAATTTAAGTTACAAACAAGCTTCTAAAAGCTACAAAACAAAATACAGATTCAAATTCACTAACACAGGAACTAAAAAAACCATCAGCTATACCTTTTGGGCTACCTATTAATTTTCAATAGCTTTGCTCTGCGCGGTCAGCATTCGAAAAGGACTTTTTATTTGATCCCGGCAGGCTACCATAAAAGAAACCTCTCCATGACGGAGAGGTTTCTTTTATTTTACTGACTATCTAAGCGAAAAGAACGGTTTGGCAGCTTCCAATTAAACATATAGGAACAAACCCGGCAAACAACGAGCACGAAAAACAGAACGTATAAGCCGAACGAGTTCCCCATCCAGCCCAAGCCGACGATTAAACCGCCGAGAGCCGCCCAGACTGCATAAATTTCTGCCTTCAGCACAAGCGGTTTGCGCCCGGCAAGAAGGTCGCGGATGATCCCGCCCCCGCTTCCCGTCAGCACCGCAGCCACGATCACGGCACTAAGCGGATGGCCCATTTTGACAGCATACAGTGCGCCTTGGATAGCAAAGGCAGCGAGGCCGATCGCATCTGATAAATTGCCCCACTTATTCCAATGCTTCAGCAACAGCTTCGGAAACAGAAACACAATTGTAATAGATAAAAGCGCGATTTGAAAGTACGCTCCCTGCTCCCATAGCGCTGAAACCGGAACACCGATCAGTAAATTACGGATCGCTCCTCCTCCAAAAGCTGTGACAATCCCTAATATATAAACTCCTAAAATATCATATTCCTCTTCCATCGCAACAATTGCGCCGCTGACTGCAAACGCAATGATGCCAATCACACTGAGCAGCTCCCAAGCCATTCTGATGACTCCCTTTTATGTTTGTTAAATTTTCTGACGACCTCTAGATTTTATAATCGCTCAAGCGTAAAATCAATAACATTTTTATGAGAAAAAAAGATAAATTTAGAGGGAATACGGCTATTGCTGATGGACATGAGTTTGCGAAATTAAAAAAGCGTCCGGCATACGCGGGCGCTTTTTTTGTTATTCAGATTTTTCGCCTTTCAGCAGGCACATAAAAATGATAATCAGGATAAAAGCAATCAGGGCCAAGAATGGAATCGTAATAAAACCAAACCAGTTAATATATTGGCCCGAGCACGGCACGCCGCTGACACATGGCTTAATGCCGCTAAAGCCGGGCACTTTTTGCTCTAAGTAATGCATGATCGAAATGAATGCCCCTATCATCGCCATCGGGAGCACATATTTTTTCACTCGTGTGTCCCCTTGAAAGGTGGCGATGCCTAAAATCAGGACGAGCGGATACATGAGGATACGCTGGTACCAGCACAGTTCACATGGAATAAACTTTCTGATTTCACTGAAATACAGGCTGCCCAGCATAGCGATAAGAGCCACAACCCAGGAAGCATATAAAAATACGATTCTATTTTTCATATCGTTACTTCCCTTTCAGCTCTTTTTCTATTGTCTCTTTGATTTCATCATAATCCGCAAAATTTTTGATCACTTTATCATTGACGTAAATCGTCGGTGTTGCCTGTATGTTCATTTTTTGATTAAGGTCAGAATCCTTTTCCACTTGAGAAGCGAATGTTTCCTTATCAAGATTTTCCTTGAGCGTCTCAGGTTTTATCTTTGTGGTGCTTTTTGCAAGATCACCAAGGAGGCCTGGGGTTACCCATTCCTGTTCCGTATCCGGCTGTTTTTCGAACAGCTTTTCATGGAAATCCCAGAAAGAGTCAGGGTCTTCCTTCCATACTTCTTCAGATGCAAGAGCCGCTAATCTTGAACCTTTTCCATGGAACATGACGTTCACGAAAGAAAATTTCACATCGCCCTTATCAATAAAGTCTTTTTGTATTTTTGGAAAGATGTCACTGTTAAACACCTTGCAAGACGGACATTTGTAATCTCCGAATTCTACTACAGTTACCGGTGCATCGTCCTTGCCAAGCACAGGCTGCCCTTTGATAGACGGCTGTCCGGACACCGCATCATTGCCTTGTTCCGTTTTGTTATTAATGATGACAATGGCTGCTAGCAATACAACAACCACAACCGTAAGGATGACCGCGAATTTCGCAGAAGACTGCTGTTTCTTTTTCACTCCGACACCTCATCGTTTTAAAATTAAAAAAGAAGCGGATCGCAATTGACCCACTTCTTTATTTTAACAAGACAAGCGCTGATAAGAAAACCCCGAAAAAATGAATTCTCTCCGACAATTTATTTGTTTTTGAGACGCATGACGCGCATGGCGTTCGCCACAGCAAGCAGTGTAACGCCGACATCTGAGAAAACCGCTTCCCACATGGTCGCAATTCCAAATGCACCAAGAATGAGAAAGATCGCTTTCACACCTAAAGCAAAGCCGATGTTTTGCCACACGATACGCCGTGTCCGTTTCGCAATCCGAATCGCTTCCGCTATTTTTGACGGCTGATCTGTCATCAGCACGATGTCTGCGGCTTCTACTGCGGCGTCTGAGCCAAGGCCTCCCATCGCGATCCCTATATCTGCGCGGGCAAGCACCGGCGTATCATTGATGCCGTCACCGACAAAAATGAGTTTTTCATTAGGTGAAAGCTTAGCTTCCAATGCTTCGACCTGCGCGACTTTATCTTGCGGCAGCAGCTCTGCATATACCTCACCAATCCCAAGCTGTTTTCCGACGGCTTCTCCCGTTTGTTTCGAATCACCCGTCAGCATAGCTGTCTGTTTGATCCCAAGCGACTTCAGATCAGCAACCGCCTGTGCTGCGTCTTCCTTTATCTCATCCGCTATGATGATTGCTCCGGCATAGCGTTGATCAACAGCAACGTGTACGATTGTTCCAGCATTTTCATCCGGGACATCCTCAATTTGTTCTCTTTCCATGAGCTTTTTATTCCCGGCAAGGATCTCAGTTCCATTTACCTTTGCAAAAATGCCGTGACCGGGGATTTCTTCGTATGACTCTATCTCATCGGAGGAAAGCATTTTCCCGTAAGCTTTACGCACAGATTCAGCAATCGGATGCTGTGAATGAAGCTCAGCGTATGCCGCCGCTTCAAGTAATCTATCCTTTGTAAAACCTTCCGCAGGTTTGATTTCTGTCACTTCAAAGCTGCCTTTTGTTAGTGTTCCCGTTTTATCAAACACCGCGTATTTGACTTGATTCAAGGCTTCTAAATAATTGCTTCCCTTTACAAGCACTCCGGCCTTTGAGGCCGCTCCGATTCCGCCGAAGAAACCGAGCGGAATAGAGACAACAAGCGCACAAGGACAAGAAATCACTAAAAAGATAAGCGCGCGGTACACCCAATCGGAAAGCGCGGCGCCAGAAAGAACAAGCGGCGGAACAAAGGCCAGCAATACCGCAATGATCACAACAGCAGGTGTATAATACTTGGCAAACTTCGTGATAAAGTTTTCTGTCCGGGCTTTACGGCTGCTCGCATTCTGAACCAAGTCTAATATTTTTGATACTGCTGATTCCTGATAGCCCTTTGTGACTTCAATATGCAGAACGCCGTTTTGATTGATAAAGCCTGACATTACATCTTGTCCTTCCGCAGCTTTTCTCGGAACGGACTCACCTGTCAACGCAGATGTATCAACCATCGCTGACCCTTGCACGACCTTACCGTCCAAGGGTATGCTTTCTCCCGGATTAACCACAATGATGTCTCCTGTCTGAACGTCCTCCGGGGAAACCTGTTCGATGCCGTTCTTTGTTTTGAGATTGGCGTAATCAGGCCGTATGTCCATTAACGCACTAATTGATTTTCTGGAACGGCTGACCGCGGCTCCTTGAAAAAGCTCACCGATTTGATAAAACAGCATTACGGCGACCCCCTCAGGGTATTGCTGAATCAGAAAAGCGCCGATTGTGGCAAGAGCCATTAAGAAATGCTCATCAAACACCTGACCGCGGATGATGTTTTTGACTGCGCGGATGACAATGTCACCGCCGATGATCAAATAAGCACCGAGGAAAAGGAAAAATTCAATGGTTCCCGAATGAACCAAATATGCCGCTGCGCCGAGAATGACAGCCGCCGCCATTCTGATCAGCATATTGACCATTCGATTACGATAGCCATCATCAGCTGATTTCTTTTTATGCTTTTGGCGAACCGTTACATGCGGATCAATTGATTTCACTTTTTTCTCTACTTTATTCGTGACCCATTGCTCTTCTTTCCCATCGGCTGAGACAGTTAAGGTGCTTGCCGCAAAATTTACCGCGCATCCGTCAATGCCTTTTATGCCTTTGACTCCATTTTCGATTTTTCGGGCACAATTGCTGCAATCCAAACCGTCCAGAACGTATTCCTGTTTCACTAGTCTCACCTTACCT
>NZ_JAVAXX010000660.1:0-833 GCF_042709275.1 Bacillus sp. LR_5
GAATCAGCGAGCGTGTGCTGAGGGGCGAGGTTCAGTTTTTAAAGGAACAGAACCTGGTCGATATTAAAACAAACGGCATGACATTGACAGAAGAGGGTTATGAACTGCTTTCCGTTCTGGAAGATACGATGAAAGATGTTTTAGGTTTGACGCTTTTGGAAAAGACATTAAAAGAACGTTTAAATCTAAAGGATGCTATTATCGTGTCCGGAGACAGCGATCAATCCCCATGGGTCAAAAAAGAAATGGGAAGAGCAGCTGTCGCATGTATGAAAAAAAGATTTTCAGGCAAAAATATCGTCGCTGTAACTGGCGGTACGACAATTGAAGCTGTCGCCGAAATGATGACGCCGGATTCTAAAAACCGTGAGCTTTTGTTTGTGCCTGCAAGAGGCGGTTTAGGCGAAGACGTGAAAAACCAGGCGAACACCATATGCGCGCATATGGCGGAAAAGGCTTCAGGCACTTACCGGCTTTTGTTTGTTCCGGGACAGCTGTCACAAGGCGCCTATTCATCTATTATTGAAGAACCTTCTGTCAAAGAGGTGCTGAACACGATTAAATCAGCGAGTATGCTGGTTCACGGAATCGGTGAAGCTAAAACTATGGCTCAGCGGAGAAACACACCTTTAGAAGACTTAAAGAAAATAGATGATCACGACGCGGTGACAGAAGCGTTTGGCTACTATTTTAACGCGGACGGCGAAGTGGTCCACAAAGTGCATTCTGTCGGAATGCAGCTGGATGACATAGACGCCATCCCCGATATTATTGCGGTAGCGGGCGGATCATCAAAAGCCGAGGCGATCGAGGCTTACTTTAAAAAGCCCCGA
>NZ_JAVAXX010000661.1:0-832 GCF_042709275.1 Bacillus sp. LR_5
AACGGATTCTTTAGTAGTAGCGGGAACAACTGGAGAATCTCCGACCCTTTCAACTGAAGAAAAAATTGCGCTTTTTGAATATACGGTAAAAGAAGTGAACGGTCGGGTGCCGGTTATTGCGGGTACTGGAAGCAACAACACGAAAGATTCCATTAAGCTGACAAAAAAAGCTGAGGAAGCGGGCGTAGACGCAGTCATGCTTGTTACGCCTTATTACAATAAGCCTTCTCAAGAAGGAATGTACCAGCATTTTAAAGCAATTGCGGCTGAAACGTCTCTTCCGGTTATGCTTTATAATGTGCCGGGCCGTACGGTTGCTTCTCTTGCTCCTGAAACGACGATCCGTTTGGCGGCAGACATTCCGAATGTTGTTGCGATTAAAGAAGCGAGCGGAGACCTCGAAGCGATTACAAAAATTGTTGCAGAAACGCCGGAAGACTTCTCTGTCTATTCAGGGGATGACGCCCTGACGCTTCCTATTCTCTCAGTTGGAGGAAGAGGAGTTGTGTCAGTGGCGAGCCATATCGCAGGCTCTGATATGCAGCAAATGATCAAAAATTATACGAATGGGCAAACAGCTAATGCGGCACTGATTCATCAGAAACTGCTGCCGATTATGAAGGAACTGTTTAAAGCGCCTAATCCTGCTCCTGTCAAAACAGCGCTTCAGCTGAGAGGCCTTGATGTCGGTTCAGTGCGTCTTCCTCTTGTTCCGTTAACCGAGGATGAACGTCTGAGCTTAAGCAGCACGATCAGCGAACTGTAAGAAAAATTTCATACAGTGAAACAAACGCGGTCATTCTCACATTCAGCTGAGTTTGACCGTTTCTTA
>NZ_JAVAXX010000662.1:0-831 GCF_042709275.1 Bacillus sp. LR_5
AAAGAAACGGTCAAACTCAGCTGAATGTGAGAATGACCGCGTTTGTTTCACTGTATGAAATTTTCTTACAGTTCGCTGATCGTGCTGCTTAAGCTCAGACGTTCATCCTCAGTTAACGGGACTAGAGGCAGACGCACAGAACCGACATCAAGACCTCTCAGCTGAAGCGCTGTTTTGACTGGAGCAGGATTAGGCGCTTTAAACAGTTCCTTCATAATCGGCAGCAGTTTCTGATGAATCAGTGCCGCATTAGCTGTTTGCCCATTCGTATAATTTTTGATCATTTGCTGCATATCAGTGCCTGCAATATGGCTCGCCACTGATACAACTCCTCTTCCTCCAACTGAAAGAATTGGAAGCGTCAGGGCATCATCCCCTGAATAGACATAGAAGTCTTCAGGTGTTTCAGCAATAATTTTTGTAATCGCTTCGAGGTCTCCGCTCGCTTCTTTAATCGCAACCACATTCGGAATGTCTGCCGCCAAACGGATCGTCGTTTCAGGAGCAAGAGAAGCAACCGTACGGCCAGGAACATTATAGAGCATAACCGGAAGAGATGTCTCTGCCGCAATTGCTTTAAAATGCTGGTACATTCCCTCTTGAGAAGGTTTATTGTAATACGGGGTAACAAGCATAACAGCGTCCACGCCCGCTTCCTCAGCTTTTTTTGTCAGCTTAATGGAATCTTTCGTGTTGTTGCTTCCAGTACCAGCGATAACGGGCACCCGTCCGTTTACTTCTTTTACTGTATATTCAAAAAGCGCAATTTTTTCTTCAGTTGAAAGGGTCGGAGATTCTCCAGTTGTTCCCGCTACTACTAAAGAATCCGTG
>NZ_JAVAXX010000663.1:0-830 GCF_042709275.1 Bacillus sp. LR_5
TGACACATATTCATCTGTCAGTTTTTGAACGTCTTCAGTTGAAGCACGCAGTTCATCCTCAGTAATGTCTCCGTTTTTCTCAAGTTTTTTGAGATCATCGTTAGCATCACGGCGAACGTTACGGACAGCTACTTTCGCGTCTTCAGCATATTTTTTTACAACTTTCACTAATTCTTTCCGTCTTTCTTCCGTTAACGCCGGAATCGCAATTCGAATCATATTGCCGTCACTTGTTGGCGTAATACCTAAATCAGCTTTTAAAATCGCTTTTTCGATATCGCCGATTGCTGATTTGTCGTATGGCGTTACAACGAGCATACGAGCTTCAGGCACGTTAATAGAAGACAGCTGATTTAAAGGTGTCTGTGCTCCGTAATATTCTACCGTTACTTTATCTAATAGAGATGGATTTGCACGCCCTGCGCGTACAGTAGCCAATTCACGTTGATAAGCAGCAATTGCTTTTTCCATTTTTTCTTTTGTTTGAGTTAATACTTCTTTTGACACGTTATTTCCCCCTCACGATCGTTCCGATTGATTCACCGATAACGGCACGTTTGATGTTTCCTTCTTCCATAATAGAAAAGACGATAAGCGGAATGTCATTATCCATGCATAAAGATGATGCTGTTGAATCCATGACTTCCAGGCCGTCTTTAAGAACGTCAAGATAAGAAAGTGATTCATACTTAACAGCTGATTCATCTTTTCTAGGATCAGCATTATACACACCGTCAACATTATTTTTAGCCATTAAAATAACGTCTGCTTCAATTTCAGCAGCCCGCAGTGCAGCTGTCGTATCAGTTGAGAAATATGGGTTTCCTGTA
>NZ_JAVAXX010000664.1:0-830 GCF_042709275.1 Bacillus sp. LR_5
CGACACATATTCATCTGTCAGTTTTTGAACGTCTTCAGTGGAAGCACGCAGTTCATCCTCAGTAATGTCTCCGTTTTTCTCAAGTTTTTTGAGATCATCGTTAGCATCACGGCGAACGTTACGAACAGCTACTTTTGCTTCTTCAGCATATTTTTTTACAACTTTCACTAATTCTTTCCGTCTCTCTTCTGTTAGTGCCGGAATTGCAATTCGAATCATATTGCCGTCACTTGTTGGTGTAAGACCTAAATCAGCTTTTAAAATCGCTTTTTCGATATCGCCAATTGCTGTTTTGTCGTATGGCGTGATAACGAGCATACGAGCTTCAGGCACGTTAATAGAAGACAACTGATTTAAAGGTGTCTGCGCTCCGTAATATTCAACTGTTACTTTATCTAATAATGATGGATTTGCACGGCCTGCGCGTACAGTAGCCAATTCGCGCTGATAAGCAGCAATTGCTTTTTCCATTTTTTCTTTTGTTTGAGTTAATACTTCTTTTGACACGTTATTTCCCCCTCACGATCGTTCCGATTGATTCACCGATAACGGCACGTTTGATATTTCCTTCTTCCATAATAGAAAAGACGATAAGCGGAATGTCATTGTCCATGCATAAAGAGGAAGCTGTTGAATCCATGACTTCCAGGCCGTCTTTAAGAACGTCAAGATAAGAAAGTGATTCATACTTAACAGCTGATTCATCTTTTCTAGGATCAGCATTATACACACCGTCAACGTTATTTTTAGCCATTAAAATAACGTCTGCCTCAATTTCAGCAGCCCGCAGTGCAGCTGTCGTATCAGTTGAGAAATATGGGTTTCCTGTG
>NZ_JAVAXX010000665.1:0-820 GCF_042709275.1 Bacillus sp. LR_5
TACGTCCTCCCACAGCTGAGAAAGCTTCATCTCAGTCACGTTTCTCGGCGCCGTGTAGGTCTCCGCATCTGCCGCTCCGCCAGGAGCTGGCAGGGCGTTTCGGTCGAGCTTTCCGCTTGGTGTAACCGGCCACTGTTCCATCTCTATCATATAGGCTGGGACCATGTAGCCCGGCAACAGTCTTTCAAGCTGTGCCCGCACTTCGTTTCTTTCGAGCCCTTCTACATAAGCGCATAATTCCGGCTCGCCGCTGTCTGTCCGTACGGTAACAGCCGCCTCCCTTACGCCTTCTATGCTTCTTAGTGCCGCTTCAATTTCTCCCGGTTCAATCCGGTAGCCGCGGATTTTCACCTGATCATCCGTGCGCCCGAGGAATTCAATATTCCCGTCAGGGAGCCAGCGCGCCACATCCCCGGTTTTGTACATGCGTTCACCCGGGTAAAACGGGTCCTTAAGAAAACGCTCCTCCGTTAATGCCGGCCGATTCAAATAACCTCTGGCAACACCCGCTCCGGCAATGTACAGTTCGCCGGCGACACCAGAAGGCTGTACGGCTAAATGTGGATCTAAAACATACAAACGCGCACCGGGTACGGGCTTCCCAATCGGAATCCGCAAACGGTCCCTGTCCCGTTCTGGGTCCAACACGTAAAATGCCGCGTCTACCGTTGCTTCTGTCGGCCCGTAACCATGGATTAATGATACCTGTGGCAAGATAGAAGCAAAACGGGCTGCCGTACGCGGCGCAAGCGGTTCACCTCCGGCGAATACACGCTTTAGGTTTGTCCCGTCACCGAGCGCTAACATTTCCGCTTGATCT
>NZ_JAVAXX010000666.1:0-814 GCF_042709275.1 Bacillus sp. LR_5
GTAAACGGCATCGGAACGGTTATCTTATATTTAGCATCAGATCTTAAGAGTTTTGCTTGACGAAGTTTGTGCTATAGCGCTAAAATTTAAAGGACGGCTATTGATTAGCATATGAGACTCTCAATAGCTGTCTTTTTTATTTTTATACGATTCGTACGAAAAAGGCATTCGCTGGATAGACTAGAAACGATTAGCCTTAATTCTAAAATATTTTAAGAAATGATGGGTTGAACATTGATATGAACTGGTTGGGACAATTACTAGGTAGCGATTGGGAGATCTTCCCCGCCGGAGGAGCTACAGGAGATGCATATTATGCGAAACATAACGGGCAGCAGCTTTTTTTAAAACGTAATAGCTCACCTTTTTTAGCTGTTTTATCCGCCGAAGGCATTGTTCCGAAGCTGGTTTGGACAAAACGGATGGAAAATGGGGACGTCATTACGGCCCAGCACTGGATGACCGGCAGAGAGCTGAAGCCCAAAGATATGAGCGGACGGCCCGTTGCTGAATTGCTTCGTAAAATACACACATCAAAAGCCTTGCTGGACATGCTGAAGAGACTTGGAAAAGAACCGCTGAACCCGGGGGCTCTTCTGTCTCAGCTGAAGCAGGCTGTATTTGCTGTGCAGCAATCTTCGCCGCTGATTCAAGAAGGAATCAAGTATTTAGAAGAACATCTGCATGAAGTGCATTTCGGTGAGAAAGTCGTTTGCCATTGTGATGTCAATCATAATAACTGGCTATTGTCTGAAGACAACCAGCTGTATTTAATTGACTGGGACGGCGCCATGATCGCTGATCCGGCGATGGA
>NZ_JAVAXX010000667.1:0-806 GCF_042709275.1 Bacillus sp. LR_5
CAAAGTCGTAACTTACGATTTTGCTAGATTAATGGACGGGGCGACTGAAGTGAAATGTTCAGAGTTCGGAGAAGAACTGATCAAAAACATGGACTAAGCAAGGAAAAAGCCTAAAACTAGCCATAAAGGAGAAGAGAGACATGGGAAATACTCGTAAAAAAGTTTCTGTTATCGGAGCAGGTTTTACCGGAGCTACAACTGCATTTTTAATCGCTCAAAAAGAGCTGGCAGACGTTGTTCTTGTTGACATTCCGCAATTGGAGAACCCGACAAAGGGAAAAGCGCTTGATATGCTTGAAGCAAGCCCAGTTCAAGGCTTTGACGCAAAAATTACGGGAACATCTAATTACGAGGATACAGCTGGCTCTGACATTGTTGTCATTACAGCCGGTATCGCAAGAAAACCTGGTATGAGCAGAGATGATCTGGTCTCTACAAACGAAAAGATTATGAGAAGCGTTACGCGGGAAATCGTGAAATATTCTCCTGACTCTATTATTGTGGTGCTGACAAATCCTGTTGATGCAATGACATACGCGGTGTACAAAGAATCAGGCTTCCCTAAAGAGCGTGTAATCGGCCAGTCCGGTGTGCTTGATACGGCAAGATTCAGAACATTTGTGGCAGAGGAATTAAACCTGTCAGTGAAAGATGTGACTGGTTTCGTACTCGGCGGACACGGTGACGATATGGTTCCGCTTGTGCGTTATTCTTATGCTGGCGGAATCCCGCTTGAAACTCTTATTCCGAAAGAACGGATTGACGCAATTGTGGAGCGCACTAGAAAAGGCGGAGGCGAAATCGTG
>NZ_JAVAXX010000668.1:0-806 GCF_042709275.1 Bacillus sp. LR_5
TACGATTTCGCCTCCGCCTTTTCTAGTGCGCTCTACAATTGCGTCAATCCGTACCTTCGGAATGAGAGTTTCAAGCGGGATACCGCCAGCATAAGAATAACGCACAAGCGGCACCATATCGTCACCGTGGCCGCCAAGAACGAAACCAGTCACATCTTTCACTGACAGGTTTAATTCCTCTGCCACAAATGTTCTGAATCTTGCCGTATCAAGCACACCGGACTGGCCGATTACGCGCTCTTTAGGGAAGCCTGATTCTTTGTACACCGCGTATGTCATTGCATCAACAGGATTTGTCAGCACCACAATGATAGAGTCAGGAGAATATTTCACGATTTCTCGTGTAACGCTTCTCATAATTTTTTCGTTTGTAGAGACTAGATCATCTCTGCTCATACCAGGTTTTCTTGCGATACCGGCTGTAATGACAACAATGTCAGAACCCGCTGTATCCTCGTAATTGGATGTGCCCGTAATTTTTGCGTCAAAGCCTTGAACCGGGCTTGCCTCAAACATATCAAGCGCTTTTCCCTTTGTCGGGTTCTCCAATTGCGGAATGTCAACAAGAACTACGTCTGCCAGCTCTTTTTGAGCGATTAAAAATGCAGTTGTCGCTCCGGTAAACCCTGCTCCGATAACAGAAACTTTTTTACGAGTATTTCCCATGTCTCTCTTCTCCTTTATGGCTAGTTTTAGGCTGTTTCCTTGCTTAGTCCATGTTTTTAATCAGTTCTTCTCCGAACTCTGAACATTTCACTTCAGTCGCGCCGTCCATTAATCTGGCAAAATCGTAAGTTACGACTTTA
>NZ_JAVAXX010000669.1:0-804 GCF_042709275.1 Bacillus sp. LR_5
AAGATCATGGAAACTCGTCCATTGTCTGCAACTAAGCGTTTCCGTCTAGTTGAAGTTGTCGAAGAAGCTGTTATTATCTAATAAAGTTCGGAATTCTTTTTCCGAAGGGAGGTAACAAATAATGATTCAACAAGAGACTCGTTTAAAAGTAGCTGACAACTCTGGCGCACGTGAAGTACTTACTATTAAAGTTCTTGGTGGTTCTGGACGTAAAACAGCTAATATTGGTGATGTAATTGTTTGCACGGTTAAACAAGCAACACCAGGAGGCGTTGTCAAAAAAGGTGAAGTCGTAAAAGCTGTTATCGTTCGCACTAAAAGCGGAGCGCGCAGAAGTGACGGTTCATACATCAGCTTCGATGAGAATGCATGTGTTATCATCCGTGACGACAAGAGCCCACGCGGAACTCGTATCTTCGGACCAGTTGCTCGTGAATTGCGTGAAAACAACTTTATGAAAATTGTTTCTCTAGCTCCAGAAGTTATCTAATGAAATAAATGCCTTAGTCAAGGAGGTGCGATCAGGATGCATGTTAAAAAAGGCGATAAAGTAATGGTTATCTCTGGTAAAGATAAAGGCAAACAAGGAACAATCCTTGCTGCTTTCCCTAAAAAGGACCGCGTTTTAGTTGAAGGTGTGAACATGGTGAAGAAACACTCTAAACCAACTCAAGCTAACCCTCAAGGCGGTATTTCTAATCAAGAGGCGCCAATTCATGTATCAAACGTTATGCCGCTCGATCCTAAAACAGGTGAAGTGACTCGCGTAGGATACAAAGTGGAAGATGGCAAAAAAGTTCGTGT
>NZ_JAVAXX010000067.1:0-26145 GCF_042709275.1 Bacillus sp. LR_5
AGTGATAAAAGTATCGTTGTCTGCTATTGACCAAATGAAAATGACATACAGCGGTTCGCTTACAGCCTCTGTTCCGCAGGGAGCCGTTTTTCAGGCGAAACCGCCCGGCTGTACCATTACAGCATATCAATCCGGCAAGGTCTTATTTCAAGGCAAAAACGCAGCGGCAGAATCCGCGCGCTGGGGAACAGCAGAGCCGGAAAAGAAGAAAATGGCCAAAAAGCCGGCTGATCCCCGCTATGCCCCTCCGGCAGATATCGCCGGAATGTCTGTTATCGGTTCTGACGAAGTCGGAACCGGAGATTACTTTGGCCCAATGACGGTTGTATGCGCGTACGTCGACAAAACCATGCTTCCTTTAATGAAGGAACTCGGTGTTAAGGATTCTAAAGATTTAAAAGATCCGCAAATCATCGAGATTGCCCGAAACCTGATCAAAACTATTCCATACAGCCTGCTGGTTTTAAAAAATGAAAAGTATAACAGCATGCAGGAAAAAGGCATGAGCCAAGGGAAAATGAAAGCATTGCTGCACAATCAGGCGATCACCCATTTATTAAGGAAAATGGATGGAATAAAGCCTGAGGCCATTTTGATTGACCAATTCGCTGAGCCAGGCGTCTACTTCAATCATTTAAAGGGCAGAGACATTGTGAAGGAGCGGACCTATTTTAGCACAAAAGCTGAAGGTATTCACCTGGCTGTCGCCGCTGCTTCAATCATTGCAAGATATTCGTTTTTAATGGAAATGGATAAACTATCACGCGCGGCAGGAATGACGCTTCCAAAAGGCGCCGGTCCGCACGTCGATGAAGCGGCCGCCAAGCTAATCCTCAAAAAAGGGGCATCTGCACTCAGAACCTTTACAAAACTCCATTTCGCCAATACGCAAAAAGCGCAGCGCCTTGCTGATAAAAAACGTTCATAGAAAAAAGCTTGCAGATTTCTCTGCAAGCTTTTTTCTCAGCCTCTTAAAACAGCTTGATATGTGTCTTCTAACGCTTTCAGCACTTTGCTGTGCGCCTTTGTCACTTCTTCTTCAGTCAGTGTTTGTTCAGGGTTGACATACTGGAGTGAGAAAGCGACTGACTTCTTGCCTTCCTCCATATGTTCGCCTTCGTATACGTCAAAGACGGTTACCTCTTTCAGAAGCTTGCCGCCAGCCTCTTTAATGACGCTCTCGAGCTGTCCGCTTGTAACGGTTTTATCTGTTACAAGGGCGATATCACGTGTCACAGACGGATATTTCGGAATCGCCGTGTAAACAAGCGGTGCTGTTTCTGCTGCGAGCAACGCATGAAGATCGAGCTCAAATACGTATGTTTCCTTTATATCCAGTTCTTTTTCCAATGAAGGGTGGACTTGGCCGATGAAGCCGATCAGAGAACCATTCAATAAAATGTTCGCTGTTCTGCCCGGATGCAGCTGTTTGCGTTCAGACTGTACAAATTCAATGCTGTCTAGGACGTTGAGTTTGTCTAACAGCCCTTCCACAATTCCTTTGACAACAAAGAAATCAACTGGTTTCTTTTCACCCTGCCATAGCTGCTTGCGCCATAATCCGGTAACAGCTCCTGCTACGCGTTCTGTTTCAACAGGTTTTGTGTCCTCTTCCTTCGTTAGGAAAACGGAGCCAACTTCGTACAGTGCAACTGAGTCAGTCTGCCTCGCAAGGTTGTAAGAAACAGAATCAAGCAGATTCGGAACAAGACTGTGTCTGAGAATGCTTCTTTCTTCACTCATTGGAAGCGCAAGCACAGTATTCAGTGATTTTTCAATCGCAAACGCTGCCGCTTTCTTCTCGTTTGTCAGTGAGTAAGTGATGGCCTGTGATAAGCCTGCGCCTTCAAGGAAGCGTCTGACTTTACGGCGTTTTGCCTGATATGGCGTTAATCCGCCTGTAGTTCCCGCTGTCTCAGGAAGCGTAGACGGAATGTTATCGTAGCCGTACAGTCTTGCCGCTTCTTCAATTAAATCCTCTTCTATTGTAATGTCGCCGCGGCGTGATGGGACAGTCACAACGAGAAGTTCATCCGCTTCACCGACCGTAAAACCGAGACGTTTATAAATGCTGATCAGTTCTTCTTTACTGATCGTCAGGCCTAGAACGCTGCTCACTTTGTCAGCAGATACGTGAATGTTATTTGCTTCGATTGTCAGGTGATCTTCCTCAACTGTTCCAGCAAGCACCTCACCGCCGGCATACAGATGGATCATCTGCGCAGCCCGTTCTGCTGCAAGACGTACGCGCGCCGGATCAATTCCTTTTTCAAATCTTACGCTTGATTCACTTCTCAAACCAAGGTCTTTGGAAGCCTTGCGAACCGTCTGCCCGTTGAAATACGCAGCCTCAAGCAAAATCGTTTTAGTATCTTCCTGAACCTCTGACTCTGCTCCTCCCATGACACCCGCAACGGCCTGCGCTTTCATTCCGTTTGTAATAACAAGGTGATCGGCGGACAGCTTACGTTCTTGATCATCGAGAGTGACGATCATTTCATTCTCAGCTGCTTTTCTTACTACGACTTCCTTAGAGCCAAATCTGTCATAATCAAACGCATGAAGCGGCTGTCCGTATTCCAACAGGACAAAATTTGTGATGTCAACGACGTTGTTGTGCGGACGAATGCCTGCATTCATCAGCTTTGTCTGCATCCAAAGCGGTGACGGAGCAATCGTGACATTTTTAATGATTTTTGCAGTGTACAGCGGGTTCGCTTCTTGATCTTCAATTTTGACTGAAATGTAATCAGACGCTTGTTCTGAAGCAGCCGGGTAATCCGTTTGCGGAAGCTTTACCTCAGTGTCTAAAATCGCGGCAACCTCGTAAGCAACACCAAGCATGTTCATGGCATCCGCGCGGTTTGGCGTTAAACCCAGCTCAAGAATCGCATCGTCAAGCTGTAAAGCCGCTAAGGCATCGCTTCCTGTTTCAGCGTCATTAGGGAATACGAAAATGCCTTCTGCATACTCCTTCGCCACAAGTTTGCTTTCGATACCAAGCTCCTGTAAGGAACAGATCATGCCATTTGATTCTTCACCGCGAAGCTTGGCTTTTTTGATTTTGAAATTGCCCGGCAGCACCGCTCCGACTGTTGCAACTGCGACTTTTTGTCCCTTATCCACATTCGGCGCGCCGCAAATGATTTGTACAGGGGCTTCAGCTCCGATATCCACAAGGCACTTATTCAGCTTATCAGCATTCGGGTGCTGCTCGCGCTCCAGCACATGGCCGATGACAACGCCTTTGATGCCTTCTCCTTTGTATTCAATTCCTTCAACCTCAATACCGGCTCTTGTAATTTTTTCAGCAAGAACAGCCGGGTCCATGCCTTTTAAATCAACATAATCCTCTAACCATTTATAAGAAACAAACATCCTTGCATCCTCCTCTTACGCCTGTTTAAACTGCGAAATAAATCTGACATCGTTTGTATAGAAGTGGCGGATATCATCAATGCCGTATTTCAGCATCGCGATGCGCTCAACACCCATTCCGAATGCAAAGCCCTGATATTCCTTCGGATCAAAGCCAGCCATTTTAAGCACGTTCGGGTGAACCATTCCGGCACCGAGGATTTCAATCCAGCCTGTTCCTTTACATACTGAGCAGCCGTTCCCACCACATTTAAAGCATGTCACATCCACTTCTACTGAAGGCTCAGTAAACGGGAAGAAGCTTGGGCGGAGTCTGATTTCGCGGTCTTGTCCGAACATTTTTTTCGCAACAAGTTCAAGCGTTCCTTTTAAATCACTCATGCTGATGTTTTTGTCAACGACAAGCCCTTCAATTTGCATAAATTGGTGAGAGTGCGTCGCATCATCGTTATCACGGCGATATACTTTACCCGGGCAAATGATTTTAACGGGACCTTTGCCTTCATGCTTTTCCATCGTCCGTGTTTGGACAGGGGAAGTTTGCGTTCTCATCAAAGTCTCCTCTGTGATGTAAAAGCTGTCCTGCATATCGCGCGCAGGGTGTTCTTTCGGAAGATTGAGCGATTCGAAGTTGTAGTAATCCGTTTCAACCTCTGGCCCTTCCTCGACTGTGTAGCCCATACCGATAAATAAATCTTCAATTTCTTCAATGACAACAGTGAGCGGATGGCGGCCGCCGACTGCAACAGGGTTCCCCGGCAGCGTGACGTCAATTGTCTGTCCTGCAAGCTTCTGTTTCATTTCCTCTTCTTCAAGCTTCTCGTTTTTGTCAGCAATCGCATTGGCAATACGCTCCCTTACTTCGTTCGCGAGCGCCCCCATTTTTGGACGTTCCTCAGCAGAAAGCTTGCCCATTCCGCGCAGCACTTCTGTAATCGGCCCTTTTTTTCCGAGATATTGCACCCGAATATCATTGACAATCTTCAATGAGCTTGCCGCTTCTACTTGTTCTAAAGCTTCTTGTTCCAGCTGTTTTAGCTTTTCTTCCATTTTGCATCCTCCTTTTATGTAAACAAACCGTCATATGTCTTTGGAAAATAAAAAAAACCCGTCCCTTTTACAAGGGACGAGTTGTGGCCGCGGTACCACCCTTATTTCAGACAGACTGATGCTGTCGTCAGCTTCATTGACATAACGGAATCAGATTCCGGTTCACCTTTACGCGCAGTGTACGCGGTCCCGGCGACAACTCAAGAGGTGAAGCCAATTTCCGGCTGCGTTAAAAATGCTCTCAGTCAGCGGCATTTTCTCCCTGGAAAGCAGTTGATCAGAAATTGAGGTCCTCTGTCACGGTTTTTGAAATATTATGTTCTATTATAGAGAAATCCAACGCTTGGCGCAACACTATCCTCGCAAGTGATACACGAGGATGGCAGCCGCAACCGCAACGTTTAGTGATTCAGCCTGTCCGTAAAGCGGCACGTACAGGTTCAAATCCGTTTTTTCCAGCAATGCAGCATCCACCCCTGCACCTTCATTTCCTACAATGAGCGCAAAGGATTCAGACTGAGGAATCTCCTGGTAAGGCGCTCCGTTTTGCAGCGCCGTGCCGTATACTTTTACGCCCTCTGCCTTCAATTCGTCCACATATGAAGGCAGGTTTCTTCTCACAACAGGAATATGGAAGTGAGATCCTTGAGCAGATCGCAGTGTTTTTCCGTTAAAGGCGTCCGCCGTGCCGTCACCGAGTACAACCGCATCCAAACCGGCCGCATCAGCCGTTCGAATCATTGTGCCAAGGTTTCCCGGATCTTGAACAGCGTCAATCAGCAGCACCTTGCGTGCCGTTGCCAGCTTTTCTTCAGGCATATGGCACACAGCGGCAATCTGCTGCGGCGTTTCGGTTTCAGTCACAGCTGAAAACGCATCTTCACTCAGCATATAGCACTGGATACCAGTCTCAAGATCTGAAGGAATCTTCGTTTCATCCTTTACAAGGATTTCTTTCACAATGCCCGGGCTTTTCAACGCCTCTTCAACGAGGTGTTCTCCCTCTATCAGAAATGTATTTGTTTTTGTTCGTTCTTTTTTTGTGTGAAGCTTTTTCCAATCCTTCACTTTTTGGTTTTTTGCCGATTCTATTTGTTTCACTGTCTATGTGGCGCTCCTTTTTTTAACATGATGTTATTATATCGCAAGAACAGCACATAATAAACCAGGTGCAGGGTTAGAATATACGTATTACATTTTAGAAAAAGGAGCGTTTTACATGGATCTTAATTTACGTCATGCCGTCATCTCCAATGTCACCGGCAATAATCAGGAGCAGCTTGAGCATACAATCGTAGATGCGATTCAAAGCGGTGAAGAAAAAATGCTTCCAGGGCTCGGCGTTTTATTCGAAGTCATTTGGCAGCACGCATCCGAAAGTGAGAAAAACGAAATGCTGAAAACGCTTGAAGGCGGATTAAAACCCGCCGAATAAGACATGAAACCGGGTGACAGCGCCCGGTTTTTTTCTTATATAATAAAAACATGATGAGGGGGAACGCCATGTTTTTACAGCCGTTATTAGCGAAAAAAATTATTGCTGAAGTTAAAAAAATGTACGAACGTGAAGTCATTATTGTAAACACGGACGGTCTTATTATGGCAGGCACAAACGATGAACGTGTCGGACAATTTCATGAGGGAGCGCTTATCTGCGCAAAAGAAAGACGCAGCGTGATTATTACAAAAGAAGATGAAACAAGATTAAAAGGAGTGAAAGCAGGCATAAACCTCCCTGTATTTTTTGACCATGATGTGATCGCCGTCTTCGGGCTGACAGGTGAGCCTGCAGAGATTCAGCCATTCGGAGAACTGCTTCGAAAAATGACAGAGCTGTTCATTAAGGAATCACGGCATTTAGAGCAATCCCAGTGGCGTGAGAGAATGCTGGAGTCCTTTATGATCGATTGGCTGCAATTAAAGGAGTGGTCTCCCAGTTTTCTTGAGAAAGCTCAGCTTCTTGGTGTTAACCTTTCCTCCCGGCGCCAAATGATTCTTATTCAGGGGTATGAGTGGTCACGTCATGATATTGAACAAATGGCACGCAGCTGGAAATCCTCGTACCCTGCGGATTTGTTCATCAGGTGGGGAAATGAACGGATCTTGATTAATCATGAAGTGCCGCAGCATGAACAAAGGGATCGGCTTTTACGGAAGATCCTTCACATTTGTTCGTTTGCCAATACCGCAAACAGCCAATTTGCAGCAGCTGGCGCCGGAAGGGCTGTCGCAAGCTCCAGCCTGACAGATTCATACGAGCAAGCGGAAAAAGCGCTGGCTGTCAGCCTTAAGCGAAAAACGCCCATATTTGAAGAGGATCTGAAGCTTGATATGTGTCTGACGGAGATCAGCCCGGGAACCCGAAACGAATTTCCGCAAAGAGTATTAGGAGAGGCGCTAGAGCATCAGGAACTTATGAATACGTTACGGACTTTCTTTCATCACGATTTGTCTTTGAAACAAACCGCAGAAGATATGCATATTCATATCAATACATTGCGTTATCGTCTGGCTAAGGCTGAACAGCTGACGGGTTTACGTTTTGACCGTACCGAGGACGTCGTCACGATGTACGTCGCACTCTATTTTTTAGATCAAGATACAAAATAGAGAGAGTTTCAGTTTCATTTTTTGTATGTTTCTCCATGGAAGGCTTTGCTTTTTTTCTTTTACAATAGATTGAAAGCATTTTTTGACAGGGGGATGGGTGAAATGATCACCAAGGATGTAAAGGAGCAGCTGATTCGGGTCTCCGGACCAGAAAACTTTGATGACTCGAATGCCGGCCGTCTCGTCTATTCATATGATGCGACGCCTCAGTATCAGTCTATGCCTGATGCCGTGATTGCTCCGAGGAATACTGATGAAGTATCACGCATTTTAACAATTTGCAGCGAACATCGAGTGCCGATCGTTCCAAGAGGATCAGGGACAAACCTGTGCGGCGGCACGTG
Organism: Bacillus sp. LR_5; assembly: GCF_042709275.1. Lineage (NCBI taxonomy): Bacteria > Bacillati > Bacillota > Bacilli > Caryophanales > Bacillaceae > Bacillus > Bacillus sp. LR_5. The sequence goes on from NZ_JAVAXX010000067.1 coordinate 7,383, forward strand.
CCCGACTGAAGGCGGACTTGTGCTTCTCTTTAAGCACATGAACCGGATTCTTGAGATTGATGAAGAAAATTTAACTGCCACAGTTCAGCCGGGAGTCATTACGCTGGATATGATCCGGGCAGTTGAAAGCAAAGGTTTGTTTTATCCGCCTGACCCGAGTTCTATGAAAATATCAACCATGGGCGGAAACATCAATGAAAATTCCGGCGGGCTACGTGGATTAAAATACGGCGTCACCCGCGACTATGTTATTGGACTGGAGGTTGTGCTCGCAAATGGTGACATCATCCGCACCGGCGGAAAACTCGCAAAGGATGTGGCCGGATACGATCTCACACGGCTTTTTGTCGGCTCAGAAGGAACACTCGGCATTGTGACCGAAGCCATCGTCAAACTTGTTCCAAAGCCGGAAACAAAGAAGACGCTGCTTGCCCTTTATGAAAACATCGATGCCGCTGCTCAAACGGTATCAGACATCATTGCCGCAAAAATTATACCCGCTACGCTTGAATTTCTCGATCAGCCTACACTATTGGTGATTGAGGATTATGCCAAAATCGGACTTCCGACAAGCGCAAAAGCAGTTCTGTTAATTGAACAAGACGGGCCATTTGAAACTGTTGAACGGGATATGGAAAAGATTGAGGCGATCTGCAAAAAAGGCGACGCCGTATCCGTTCAGACCGCACAAACGGAGGAGGAGGCATTCGCCCTGACTGAAGCACGGCGCTCTGCACTTTCTGCCCTAGCCCGCCTCAAACCGACGACGATTTTAGAGGATGCGACCGTTCCTCGCTCAGAAATCGCCAATATGGTTAAAGCGATTAATGATATTGCTGCTAAATATGATATTTCCATCTGCACCTTTGGTCATGCGGGAGACGGGAACCTTCACCCGACATGCACGACAGACATAAGAAATAAGGATGAAATGGAACGTGTCGAACAGGCTTTTGCCGAGATTTTTGAGAAAGCGATTGAACTTGGCGGGACGATAACCGGAGAGCACGGAGTCGGGGAAATGAAAGCGCCTTACTTGGAAATGAAGCTGAAAAAAGAAGGCATTGATGCGATGAAAGCGTTGAAAGCGGCATTTGACCCCCGGAACATATTAAATCCGGGCAAAGTGTTTGCGAAAGATGCCAGAAAACGTGTGGTGGCGGAAAGATGACAACAGAAAAAGAAATGAAACAGATCCAAAATGAATTTAAAGAGCGTATGGATGAAGGCGAGTTATTAAATTGTATGCGCTGCGGCTTCTGTCTTCCTTCCTGTCCGACCTATATCGAATCGGGATTTCAGGAAACACACTCTCCGCGCGGGCGTATCGCCTTAATGAAAGCCGTAGCCGACGGTATGCTTGAACCGGATGAAGATGTCGAACGGTCGCTGTCACTTTGCCTCGGCTGCCGCGCCTGTGAGCCCGTATGCCCGTCTGGCGTGAAATACGGGCAGCTGCTTGAGGAAGCCAGAGATATTATCCACCAAAATAAAAAACACTCTCTTGGTGAACGTGTCATGCGAAAGACGGCTTTTCACGAGCTGTTTCCGCATCAAAACCGCATGCGCTCAGCTGTAAGCCTTATCGGTTTGTATCAGCGTTCAGGACTGCAAACCGCTGTGCGAAAATCAGGCATGCTTCGGGTCCTGCCTGAGCATTTGCGGACGATGGAAGCTGTTCTTCCTGATGTTCCAAAAAGCAAAGACATGAAACATCGGCCGCGTTTCCTGCCGTCCATTGGCCCCATGAAAAAACGGGTCGCCTTTTTTTCGGGCTGCTTAATGGATACGATGTTTTTACCGACTAACAATGCCACATTGAAGCTTTTACAGCTGGCAGGCTGCGACATTGTCATCCCGCCTGAACAGGCTTGCTGCGGGGCGCTGCATGGACACAGCGGTGAAAAAAACACAGGGAAAGAGCTCGCGAAACAAAATATCGCTGCTTTTGAAGCGTTAGACGTTGATGCTGTCATTACAAACGCAGGAGGATGCGGAGCCTTTCTCACTGAATATGATCATTTGCTGAAGGATGACCCTGAGTGGTCGGAACGGGCTACAGCTTTTGTTCAAAAGCTGAAGGATTTTTCTTCTGTTTTGGTTGAACTCGATTTCCATCAAATGGACTTAGCGCTCGAGACGCCTCAGGTCGTTACCTACCAAGATTCATGCCACCTAAGAAATGTAATGCATACGTCGCTTGAGCCCCGCCAGCTTCTTAAAAGCATCAAAGGGGCGGAATTCAAAGAAATGGAGAAAGCAGACAACTGCTGCGGGTCAGCGGGAATTTACAACATCGTCGAAGCTGAAATGTCTATGAAAATACTGGACAGCAAAATGGCTGCCGTCAAAGCAACCGAAGCGATCCTCATTGTAACAGCAAATCCCGGCTGCCTGCTGCAGATGAAGCTCGGCATTGAACGCGAAGGACTAAGCGGTAAAGTCAGAGCCGTTCACCTGGCTGATTTGCTATTGGAAGCAGCCGGGCACAAAACATCATGAGAAAGCCCAAAACAGACATTGTTTTGGGCTTTTGTGCGTTATTCCATCGGACTGCAAATTTCGATATAATGTCCATCCGGATCAGCGATATAGGCGACCGTCTGCCCCCATGGTTTCACTTTCGGCTCCCCGATAATCGATACGCCTTGTTCTCTCATCCTTTTGATGACCGCTTCTACATTTTCAGTAACAAACCCGATTTCAAATGTGTTTGAAGCAGATGTATCCGGAATGTCCAGCGCCGTGATGTCTCTGGCGCTTTCCCGCGTATTAAGCGCCAATATCGTAGACCCTGTTTCAAATTCGACATACGTGCCGTGTTCAGCACGAATCGGCAGTCCTAAAATATCCCGGTAAAAATGAATAGCCCGCTGGCTGTCCGATACGTATAGAATAAGATATTTCATTGATAGATTCATTGCCAACCCCCCTCAGCATTTTTCAATAGTCCTTCTAGCCCGGTATAGATGCTTCCATCCTTAAGCTCGGATCTTTCCACATCTGCGCCCATTTTTTCACAGCCGCCACGATAATGATGAAGCCTAACACCAGCATGATGATAGATAATACGCCATTCAATACACTATATCCTGCTGCTTCAGGATTGAGATACACATTGCGCACCATCCAATAGCCCGCATAATTGACAGTGACATATAAATAGGCAAGCGGGATAAGGCAAGTCAGAATGTACCGGCGTTTATCAGCGATTTTCAGCACGATCGTCGCTCCGATAATCAGCCCCACTGAAGCCATCAGCTGATTAGAAACGCCGAACAGCGCCCAAATGGAACCGATATCTCCTGAATACAGCAAGTACCCCCACATCAAACAGGCAAGCGCGCTGGCAAATATAGAGCCCGGAATCCAGTCTGTTTTCTTCAGCGGTTTATACACCTCCCCGAAGAAATCCTGGATCAAATAACGGGCAACGCGTGTGCCGGCGTCAATCGCTGTTAAAATAAAGACCGCTTCAAACATAATGACAAATTGGAAAAAGTATGAGGCCAAATGGCTGAAAAACGGCATTCCGGTAAAAATATAAGTCATCCCCACCGCAAGCGTAACGGCTCCCCCTGTTCTTCCTTCTAAGTCCAAACCGATTTCCCTGCTCAATTCAGGCAAATGTACGACATTCATGCCAAGCGTACGGAAAACCTCAGGCGTGCTGTTAATCGCAAAGTAATCAGCAGGCTGTAAAGCGGTCGCTGCAATCAGCGCCATGATGCCGACAAGACACTCAACAAGCATTGCGCCAAACGCAACCGGCTTCATATCACTCCATTTATTCAGCATTTTCGGTGTCGTTCCTGAGCCGACAAAGGCATGGAACCCAGAGATCGCCCCGCAGGCGATGGTTATTGAGATGAACGGCCAGACAGGCCCTGCCAGCACCGGCCCGCCGCCTTTTACGAATTCTGTAAACGCAGGGAACGGAATGGACGGATTGACGACAAACACACCAACAATCAAAGCGATAAAAACACCGATTTTCATAAAGCTGCTTAAATAATCACGCGGAGCAAGAAGCAGCCAAACGGGAAGCGCAGCCGCAAAAAACGCGTAAACAGGAAGCGCGATTGCAAGCGTTTTCGTATCTAGCGTTAAAAAGTCACCGAGCGCGGTAGTCTGTACCCATGGACCGATAAAGACTCCTGCCATTAAAAAGAGAAAGCCGACCGTTGAAGCGAGCTTTAAATTTCCCGTTTTCTTATAAAATAAGCCCACACCCATCGCAATCGGAATCGTAATCCCTACCGCAAATGTTCCCCATGGATTACGTTCAAGCGCATGCAAGACAACCATCGACAGGCCCGCCATTGTGATCGTGATGATAAACAGCATGGACAGTCCTGTACAAAATCCTGCAACAGGGCCAAGCTCATCCTTCGCCACTTCCGACAGCGATTTTCCGTTTTTGCGCATCGATGCAAACAACACCACAATATCATGGACGGCTCCCCCAATTACCGCCCCGATTAACAGCCACAATAATCCCGGCAAATAGCCAAACTGCGCCGCCAGAATTGGTCCGACCAGCGGCCCGGCCGCTGCGATCGCGGCAAAGTGGTGGCCGAACGAAACCCATTTATTTGTAGGCACATAGTCTTTCCCATCCTCAAGCGCATGAGCAGGTGTTGGCTTGTCATCATTCACTTTGAGCACCTTCACCATCATAAATGTTCCGTATAAACGATAGGCAATAGCCAAAATACACATTGATGCTATCACAATTGTAACCGCATTCATTTTCTCCCATCCCCTTTGCTGTTTTTCATAAATATATCATAATTTTATGGTGAAAAGCGGTCATTTTTTCCTATACAAAAAGCCGGCTTGAACGGGCCGGCTCGTGGCAGTTGAAAGACAAGCCGGAGATTTCTCTCCGGCTTTGCTTATTCTTATGACTGTTTTTTCAGGCGGATCACATTCCAGGAAAGCGGCGTGAAATGAGCAGTTAAGCCGTTTTCGCTGACAGACGATGATCCGTTGGAATGCGGAACGACATTTTTTCTGTTATGCTGGTTTGTTGCTTTGATATCCTGATGCTCAAGTACGATGTGCTCTGCGATTTGGTAGGATTCAAAGCCTCTGAGCGAAATCTCCGTCTCCATCTGATCCTCAGCCTTGTTTACCGCAAAAATAGTGAGTGTTTCTTCCTCTTCAGAGTACACAACAGCAGCATCAACATATGGCACATCAGTGAAATCAGAACAATCGTACTTAGGAGAAGAAATAAGCGGTTTCAGTGACTCGCCCCTTCCGTAAACAGAAGCATGCATGTATGGGTAGAAAATCGGCTGTCTCCATGCTTCTCCGCCTTTTTCCGTCATGATCGGCGCGATGACATTGACAAGCTGTGCAAGACACGCAATTTTCACACGGTCTGTGTGCTGCAGCATCGTAATGAGCAGAGAGCCGACTAATAAGGCATCTTCAAAATTGTAAATATCCTCCAAAATCGGACGCGCAGTGATCCACGGCTCGACTTTTTTATCAGCCTCATTTGAGTGGTACCAGACGTTCCATTCATCCAGAGAAAGATTGATTGTTTTCTTGCTGCGTGTTTTTGCTTTTACATAGTCACAGGTCGCAGCGACTGATTTGATAAAATGATCCAAATCCATAGAACGTGCCAAGTAGTTTGGCAGATTGTTATCCCGGTTTCCGTAGTAGGTGTGAAGAGAGATATAGTCGACATGCTCATACGTATGCTCCAGCACCTTCGCTTCCCAATCGATAAAGGTCGGCATGCTGCTGTTTGAGCTGCCGCAGGCAACGAGTTCAATTGATGGGTCAACCCACTTCATGACCTTTGCTGTCTCTGCGGCAAGCCGTCCGTATTCATCAGCTGTTTTGTGGCCGATCTGCCACGGTCCATCCATTTCGTTTCCTAAGCACCATGTTTTGATGCCATACGGCTGTTCATAGCCATGCGATCTTCTTAAATCACTCCAGTAAGAGCCTTTCGGGTGGTTGCAATATTCAACGAGATTACGGGCGGCATCTATGCCTCTTGTACCAAGGTTGACGGCCATATTGACCTCAGTGTTCACCTTTTTTGCCCAAGATAAAAATTCATTTGTTCCCACTTCATTGGTTTCTGTCGTTTGCCATGCCAAGTCAAGCCGTCTCGGGCGGTTTTCGACTGGTCCGACACCGTCCTCCCAGTTGTATCCGGATAAAAAGTTTCCGCCCGGATAGCGGATGATGGGAACCTGTAATTCTTTGATCAGCGACTGGACATCTTTTCTAAATCCATCTTCATCCGCTTCAGGGTGATCAGGCTCGTATATGCCTTCATATACCGCACGACCCATATGTTCGATAAACGAGCCATAAATCCGTTTATCTACTTCACCGATTTTATATTCTTTGTCTACAATCATTCGCGCTTTTTTCATCACACGTTTCCTCCTTCATTAACCTTTGACTCCCCCTACCGTCAGGCCGGAGATAAAGTACTTTTGGAAAAACAAGAAAATGATAATCACCGGCAAAATCGCAAATACTGAGCCGGATATAAGCATGTCATAGTTGTTGCCATAAGGGCTCAGCAAGCTGGACAGCCCTATTGGAAGCGTAAACATTTCTTTCGACCGAAGCACAATCAGCGGCCATAAGAAGTTGTTCCAGCTGTTTAAGGACTGAAGGATAATCATCGCGCCGAAAGCCGGTTTCATCAGCGGTGCCATAATCCTGAAAAAGATGCCGAATTCCGTACAGCCGTCCATCCTTGCAGAGTCCAGCAGATCTCTTGGAAGGCCAAGAGCATATTGCCTGAAAAAGAAAACGGCAACAGGTGAAACGATAAACGGCAATATGACACCTGTATATGAATCGATCAAGTGCAGTCCGACAGTAAGCTTAAACAAAGGAAGCATCATCACTTCCAGCGGAACCATCATGATAATCAGCACAAGAACAAAGATGATATTTCTGCCCTTAAAATCATAAACCGCAAGCCCGTACCCGATCATCGAAGAAAAAAACAGGGTGAGCACGGTCGTAAAAAGTCCGAGTACAAGACTGTTAAAAAACCATTTGAAATAAATGCTGCCGCCATTAAACAGAAATGTGTAGTTATCAAAACTCATCACTTTTGGATCAATTTCAAGATTCAGCCCCACACGCAAAAGCTCAGATGACGGCTTTAATGATCCTAAAAGCAAACAGAAAATCGGAAAAAGATACAATAGGCTCAGCATAATAAAAAACAGGGTTAGCGCAATTCTATAAACGCTAAACTGAGGACTGTGCCGCAACATTTATCCCTCCCCCTTAAACGAGCCTGACAGCTTTAATGAAATCAGGCTGACAACAAGGATCACAATCAAAAGCACGATGCCGATGGCTGCTCCGTACCCCATTTCGTTGTAGGCAAGTCCCTGCTGATACAAATATCCGACAAGCGTCAGACCAATATTACCCGGGGAATTATTCTGCCAAAGGACGTAGCTTTCCTCAAACATCCTGAAGCCGCCGATAATGCTGATGGTCAGCACATATACGGTTACAGGCTTGAGAAACGGCAGCGTGATGTGCAGAAATTTTTTCATTGTATTCGCGCCGTCTATATCAGCGGCTTCGTACAGCTCTTTCGGCACATTTTGCAAACCGGCTAAAAAGTAAAGGATGTTGATTCCCATCCATCTCCATGAAGCAAGCAGCACCATCAAAAACATGCCGGTATATTCATTGTTCATCCAGTTCTGAGGTGAAAAGCCGAGTTTGAGTAGGATGGAATTGGCCAGAGACGTTTCCATTTCTCCGAAGATCAGCCGAAAAATGATCCCCGCGACAATGGTGGAGGTCAATGCCGGGATGAATAGCGCTGATTTAAATATATTTCTAAATTTGACCAGCTTTGAATTCAGGAATATGGCCAGAAGCAATGGAACAGGAATCAGCACGATCAGCGTCCAAAAGGTGTATTCCAGCGTATTCCAAAGGGCGGTATAGAACGTCGGGTTGTTTAGCGCTGTATAATTAGACAAACCGACAAAGGACACCTCTCCCGGCAATATTCTTTGAAAGCTCATGATGAAGACACTAATGATGGGGTATAGAAAAAATACGAGAAAGGATAAAACGAATGGCGCTGTAAACAGATAGGGCGCCGCTTTTTTTGAATAAAACAGATCTCGCCAGCCTGATTGTTTCGCAGCTGAAGGAACGGGATGAACCGTTCCTGTTTTCACAGGTTTCATGAGAACCTCCCCGCTTTCACTTTTTGAATGGGATTCTATTTCTGTTTCAGTTCACCTGCCGCTCTGTCCAAGGCTTGTTTAGGCGTTTTTTGCTGAGATTTAAGTGCGTCGAACAACACGCTTCTGTTGACAAGGTCTGAAGCCTTGGCAAAATCCTCATGTAAATAAATCGGATTGATTTCATCCTTGATATCGAGCAGCACGGAAAAAATGCCTGTTCCGTTTTGGAAGTAATCCGTGTACTTGTTTTTCTCTTTCAATTCCTTGGAGCTCCAGACATCCCAGCGAAGCGGGTCAAAGCCGAGTACGCTCCAGAGTTTTTTATTTCCTTCTTCTGAGCCCTTCGCAAAGGCCAAAAACTCTTTTGCTAACTCAACATGCTTGGATTGCTTCGGCACAACGGTTGCCGTACCGCCCAAACCTGCCGAGCGGTCGCCTCCCTCTTTCCATGCCGGGAGCGGCCTGATGGCAATCTTCCCTTTCAGATCAGGCATATAATCGATAAATCTTCCCATATACCAAATCGGCATGAGGACTGAAGCAGCTCCTCCTTGGTTCATAAAACCGTAGTATTCTTCACTGTGATGCCCGCCGCCCGGCGCAGGAATCATCGTTTTATCATTGATCATGTCTTTTAAATATTGAAGTGTTTTTACGTTGGTGTCATTATTGAGGATCAGCTTGCCGTTTTTATCAAAATAGCCTGAGTTTTGCTGTGAAATCATAGATAAGAACGTTGCGGAATCATTTGTTTCCACCGTTCCCATCGGCTTCCCGGTCACTTTGCGCACTTTCTGTCCGGCTTTATGGTAATCATCCCATGTTTTAATATCGTCAGGATTGACGCCGGCTTTTTTCATCACATCCATGTTATAAAACATGACCGTTGTTCCTACATGCGTATCGAGTCCGTAAAGCTTGCCGTTTTTGCTGTACAGGGTCAGCCGCGCCTCAATGAATTTATCGCGGTCCTTTTCAATCAGCGGAGTCAAGTCGGCAAGCGGTATGTCAGAGCCCTTCAAAAAGTTTGAAAAACGGGCCAATTCGACATCTGCAATATCAGGAACGCCTTCTCCCGCTATTAGGGAGATAGATAAGTTATCGTGCATTTGTCCATATGGATAAACGACCGTATTCAGCTTAATTTTGTGGTCAGGATATTTTTTGTTCCATTCCTTCACCATTTCCACATAGAACTGCTCATGAAGCCCGTTAAATGTCCAAAAGGTCAGCTCGGTTTCACCCGACTTCCCGGATGATCTTTCTGCTGAACACCCAGCAATGACTAATGTCAGCAGCATCATGAGCACAAGAAAACAGACAGTCATTTTTTTCATCTGCGTTACCCCTTCCATTCGAGGTGCGGGCTATTCATACAGACCATGGTTGATCAGCGTTTTGTTTTCATTGATGATTCTTAATCCGGTGCAGCGGTCTCTTAAGGTGTGCGCGTGTCTGAAGGCATTCTTGACGGAATCCTGCCCGACACCGATTTCGTCAAAATACGCAGGGCCTCCGGCTGATCTCAGCCAATCAGCCAGCACTTCTCCTTCCGGAAGAGTTTGATAAGCCGATTGGATGGCTTGCCGCCGGCTCGGTGAAAATTCGTTCAGCCCGTCATCCTTAGCGAGCTTTCTGTATGTGTCAGTTAATAAAACAGCAGCACAGCCCACCTTTGCCCCATGAAGAATCTGTGGCCGTTTTTTCTCCATTAATTCCATCTCAATCCAATGTGAAATATGATGCTCTCCGCCTGATGCCGGGCGGGAATGATCTAATGCCAGCATGACAAGCCCCGATACAAGTAAAGACTCCATCAAAACCCGTATGCCTGTTTCCGTTTTCATCGCAATGTCTTCTGTGTGTTCAATGCAGGCAGCAAGCGCCTCCTGAACAATCTTAGCTCCTGCTGACGAATAAGGCTCGCCGGCAAGATGCCGGGATATTTCCCAATCTGCTAAAGACGTTATTTTACCGAGCATGTCACCAAAGCCAGCTGCCACCATTGACTGCGGTGCCGCTTTTAATAGATCCAGATCAGCGAACAGCGCAGACGGGGCCTTCGTTTGAATGGTTGTTTTCGTGCCGTATAAAATAATCGGCGCCCCTGCTGATGTAAAACCGTCTACAGATGGAGCAGTCGGATAAGAAATAAACGGCAAATCTCTTTGAAACGCCGCAAAGCGGACGATATCATGAATCGTGCCCGAACCGACTGCGATCATGACATCCGTTGGTTGTTTCGTATGGATCAGCACATGAATGAGCGATCGTTCATCAGCTGTCACATCTCCGGCTTCATTTTCTGGAATGATCAGGCACTCGGCCTGAAATCCTTCTTGATTCAGTCGGTTTTCTAAATCAATTCCTGCAATGCGCTGTGTATTCGCGTCGCAGACAAGGACAATATGTTGATTGTTTTTTCGTTTCACATAATCCAAAAGCGAATCAGCTGCTTGTTTACCGAGAACAATTTCTTCAACTTTTATAGGCAACGTCTTTTCTCCGGCGTGTTCAAAAGCACGCTGAACGTCAGCTGCGATACGATTCATATCAGAATCCCCTCCTCAGCCAATTTGGTTACATCCTTAATAGAATCCAGCACATAATCCGGCGTGTACAAACGCTGTTCACCCTGTTTCGCAGAACCAGTTAGCACTAAGGCGCTTTTCATGCCATAAAGCTTCCCCATCGCAATGTCAGATTCAATGCTGTCTCCTATAATCATGCATTCATGTGCGGACAGCCCCATTGCTGTACAGGCAGCCTCCGCCATCAGCCATGACGGCTTTCCGACAACAAGTTCAGTCTTCGCTTGTGCAGAAGTCTCAATTGCCCCAATCATTCCAGCCACATCAATGGCATTTCCGTCTTCGTTCGGAAAAGAGCGGTCTTTGTTTGTAGCGATAATACGAGCGCCGCCGGCAGCCGCTTGAAAGGCTTGATTTAAATCGTCGTACGTGAGCGTTTCATGAAGGGAGATCACGAGCCAATCCGCTTCCTTCGGTTCGTTCGCGTTCTGCACACCGGCCAGCCTCAGCTCGTCAACCAAGCCTTGTTCCCCAAGCACCCATACCTTTGAAAAACGATAATGTTTTTTCAGAAAAGCCGCTGTCACGCTTGATGACAGAACAATGTCGTTTACGTCCGTTTCAATCCCCGCGCCAAGAAGTTTTTTTCTGCACATGGCACGGGAGATATTCCCCCGGTTGCTTAAAAAGACGATTTTCTTTCCCATTCTCCTAAGCGTTTTGATCGCTTCTCTTGCTCCTTCGATCAACTCATTTCCTCTGAATACAGTACCGTCCAAGTCAATCAGAATGCCGGCCGGTGACACAGGCGTATCATGACTGGCCATAATACGCATTTGCTCCGTGTTTTCGATAAAAATGCTTTTCATGCAGGACTGTATTGATTGGGGTTACATCCTTGTTCAGCATAATGGAGTGATAGGCCATTTCGGCAACCGTTTCTAATACAACTGCGTTATGAATGGCATTTAAGGCGTCAGTGCCCCAGCAGAACGGTCCGTGATTATTCACGAGCACACCCGGCACCTGTTCGTAATTATGATGCTGAAAGGTTTCCGCTATGACTTTTCCTGTATTCAGTTCGTAGTCATGAATGATTTCTTCATCGTACATTTCACGAGTACATGGAATCGCACTGTCAAAATAATCAGCATGGGTCGTGCCTAACGGAGGGATGTCTCTGCCCGATTGTGCCCAGCTTGTCGCCCATTGAGAATGGGTATGGACAATTCCCCCGATATTCGGAAAGGCTTTATATAAATAAACATGGGTAGGTGTATCTGAAGAAGGCTTAAGCGAGCCTTCGACGACCTCTCCATCAAGGTTCAAAACAACCAAGTCATCTGCTGTCAGATCGCTGTATTCGACTCCGCTAGGTTTGATGACAATTCTTTCTTTTTCACGGTCAATGCCGCTGACATTTCCCCACGTAAAGGTTACCAGCTGATGCTCTTGAAGCTTCAGGTTGGCAGCCAGCACTTCTTTTTTTAATGTTTCAAGCATGCTCCATCACCCTTTTTCAATTCTTTTTGGCGGCAGATGAAAATTGAAGATTTTTGATCGTTTTCAGACGCTTCATGACATGGTTTTCTTTTCCGAAATAATGAACCAGCTCTTTATATTCAGCGTACAATTTTTCATAAACCGCGGCGTTTTCGGCATTTGGCGTATAAGTTATATCTTTCAGTTTTCCCATGTTCGCCGCTGCCTCTTTGATGTCATCGTAGCCGCCTTTTTCTTTGCCTGCTGCAAGCGCGCCGAAAATGGCAGATCCTAAGGCTGGTGCTTGCGGTGAACCAGAGATTTTAATGTCCATGTTTGTCACATCCGCATAAATCTGCATGACAAACGGGTTTTTCTCAGCTATTCCGCCGGCTGCGAACAGTTCCTCAATCGGAACACCGCTTTCTTTGAATGTTTCGATAATCATCCGGGTTCCGTAAGCTGTCGCTTCAACTAACGCTCTATAAATCTCTTCAGGCTTCGTCAGCAGTGTCATGCCAAGCAGCATCCCTGTTAAATCTGCATCAACAAGAGTTGAACGGTTTCCATTCCACCAATCTAAAGCAAGCAAGCCGCTTTCACCAGGCGCTTGATGGTTTGCTTTCTCACTCAGCAGCTCATGAACGCTAATGTTTTTTTCCTTTGCTTCCTCTTCATAAGCTGGCGGGACACATGTTTTCACAAACCAGTCAAAATGATCGCCGACACAGGACTGCCCGGCTTCATATCCCGCATAGCCCGGGAGAATTCCGTTGTCCACAACGCCGCACATTCCTGGAACGATATGCACCTCTTCACCAAGTAGAACATGGCACGTCGAGGTTCCCATAATCATCAGCATTTTCCCTGGCTCTGTAATGCCGACCGCCGGTACCGAAACATGAGCGTCCACATTGGCAACCGCAACAGCCGTTCCCGGGAGAAGCCCTGTCAGCTTTGCCATTTTTTCAGTCAGACTGCCGGCTTTTTCTCCTACTGAATGAATAGAACCTGACAATTTGTCCTTTGTAATCGTTTTCATTGAAGGATTTAATTTCTCAAAGAAATCATCTGACGGATACCCCGCTTTTTCACTCCACATCGCTTTATACCCTGCGGTACAATTGCTTCGCTTGAGCGAGCCGCACAGCTGGTACACGATCCAGTCTGCAGCCTCGATGATCCGGTCAGCCGCTTCATAAATGTGAGGCGCTTCCTCGGCAATTTGCATGACCTTTGGGATCATCCATTCTGATGAAATTTTTCCTCCGTACCGCTGTAAAAAAGCCTCTCCTTCTTCTTCAGCGATTTGATTGAGCCGATCAGCATGTTTTTGGGCCGCATGATGCTTCCAGAGCTTCACATAGCTGTGCGGCTCCTCTTCATATTCAGGCAGCATGCATAACGGCTGCCCGCTGCTGTCAATAGGAAGGATCGTACATGCCGTGAAATCAATTCCAATCCCGATAATGTCTTTCGGGTCAACGCCCGTCTGTTCGAGTAAAGACGGAATGGTTGTTTCCAAGACTTCGAGGTAATCAGCAGGATGCTGCAGCGCCCAGTCACGCGGCAGCTTTTGACCCGTTTTTGGAAGGACGGTATCAATGACAGCATGCCTGTATTCTTTTACAGCAGCCGCAAGTTCCTCCCCTGTTTGGACATGAACGAGCACCGCTCTTCCTGATAAAGTTCCAAAATCAACCCCTATTGTGTAAGCCATGTGACATCCCCCTCTACTTTTGAAGCCGGTAAAGCGCCTCGTTCCATTTTAACTCGTGTTTCAGTTTATGAATTGTCGTATCACGGGAAATGAGAACACTTTCGATCCCCGCCATTTCCGCCCAATCAAGCATTTGCTCCGCTGTCAGTTCATAAGACAGGCAGGTATGATGTGCACCGCCGGCTAAAATCCATGCCTCCGCTGCTGTTTTCAATGACGGCTCCGGCTTCCAGAGAACACGGGCAACCGGTAAATTCGGCATGTCTTTTTCAATTTCCTGGCCGGTGACTTCATTCAGCACAAGGCGGAAACGCCCGCCAATATCAACAATGCTAGCTTGAATGGCAGAACCGCTGATGCCGTTAAATACAAAACGCGCAGGGTCCTCTTTGCCGCCAATCGAAAGCGGATGAACCTCGATTTTCGGCTGATCCAAAGCGACAGTCGGACACACTTCAAGCATGTGAGAGCCCAGAATCATTTCATTTCCCGGTTCAAAATGGTACGTGTAATCTTCCATGAAGGAAGTTCTTTTTCCTTTAGCCATGATTTTCATCATCCGCACAAGGGCCGCTGTCTTCCAATCTCCTTCACCGGCAAACCCATAGCCTTTCTCCATCAGGCGCTGAACGGCAAGTCCCGGCAGCTGTTTCATTCCGTGCAGCACTTCAAACGATGTCGTAAACGCTGTGTATCCGCCTTGCTCAAGAAAAGCGGTTAAGCCAAGTTCAATTTTCGCCTGTTCTTTAATGGACGCTACCTTTGCTTCGTCACGTTTTGTTTCCTCACTGATCACATATAGTCTGTCATACTCGGCATAAAGCGTGTCAACCTCGTCGTCCGTAATGCGATCCATCACTTCAACAAGATCCCCGATGCCATATCCGTCAACCTGCCAGCCAAATTGAATATGCGCTCCCACCTTGTCTCCGTCCGTTACCGCGACATGACGCATGTTATCTCCAAATCTGGCAACCTTAATATGTCTGCTTTCATTTAATGCAGCCGCCGTATCCATCCACTGGGACATTTCTTTTTTCACTTCTTCATCATCCCAATAGCCGGCAATGACTTTTCGGCTAAGCCCCATTCTCGAGTTGATGTAACCGTACTCTCGATCGCCATGCGCGGATTGGTTGCTGTTCATAAAATCCATGTCAATCGTACCCCACGGGATATCGCGATTATATTGGGTATGCAAATGCATAAGCGGTTTTTGATAAGAGGAAAGGCCTTCTATCCACATTTTTGCAGGGGAAAATGTGTGCATCCATGTAATGATGCCAGCACATGTCTCACTGTACTCCGCTTCTCTTAACAGCTCTCTGATGGTTTCCGGTGAAGTGACGACGGGCTTATGAGTGATTTTATATCTGGAAGAAACCCCGCTGAGCCCCTCACAA
Source organism: Bacillus sp. LR_5 (assembly GCF_042709275.1). NCBI lineage: Bacteria > Bacillati > Bacillota > Bacilli > Caryophanales > Bacillaceae > Bacillus > Bacillus sp. LR_5. The sequence goes on from NZ_JAVAXX010000067.1 coordinate 22,732, forward strand.
ATGCTTTTAGCATGCTGATCTACGAGTTCCAGCGTCTCTTCCCCGTATAGGTGCTGGCTTCCTGTCACAAACCAGAATTCATAATCCTTTGTCTGAAGCATGTAAACTGCCCCTTTCTCATAAAATAAAACGCTTTCAAATACAAAAGATACGTACTAATGATAGAAAATAAACCTATAAATAAATATTTGTACGAACAATTTTATTATAGTAATTGACTATTATACTGTCAATCTTTTCTTTTAAAAAAAGCCGGGGGCAGAGCCCGGCTTTTTGATTCAATAGGACGGCCAGCCCGAGCTCCAATTCAAATCATTGATGAGAAGCTTTGGAATGCCGTTGTCATTGGCATCATAGGCATGGCGAACAAGAATGTTTCCGTTCACAATATCCTGGCCTCCAGGTCCTTTCCATTGGTCATTGCCCGAATCCAAAATGGTGCCTCCGCCTTCAAGCATGCTTTTTCCGCTTTTATCAAGATAAGGGCCTGTAATGTTTTTGGATCTTCCGTAAGCAATTTTGTACGTACTGTTTACCCCGTCACAGCATTTATCAAATGAAACCATTAAATAGTAATAGCCATTTTGATACGTAAGAGTAGGAGCTTCTAAGGCACCCCCATTATTCGGTCTAGCTGCAATCGAATAGAGCGAGCCTGTAGGCTTCATCGTACTCTTATCGAGCTTAGTCAGCTTAATGCCGCTCCAAAACGAGCCGAATGCAAGCCACGGATTGCCATCCTTGTCGAATGTCAGCTCCGGGTCAATGGCGTTATAATTATTTGAGCTTGTCGAACGAATCACCAAGCCCTCGTCCTTCCAGCTCCCCGAACTGATGCTTGTTGAAGATGCCAGGCCAATGGCAGATGTATTGCTTCCAAAAGAAGAAACGGAATAATATAGCCAGTACTTGCCGTTATAGTATTGGATGTCCGGCGCCCACTGGTTTTGGCCATAATTCGGCACATAATTGGACCACCACGATAGCGGTGTAGTGAAAATGGATTTTTGTACGGTCCAATTTTTAGCGTCTGAAGACTTCAAAACCCGCAGTCCCCGCTCTTCAGTAAGCCCTGTTCCGAGCGCATACCATGAGCTCCCCTCTTTAATCATAGTCGGGTCATGAAGCAGCTCATTGGATGCACCCCAAAACGCTGCCTCTGCGGGAGCAGCAGAAGTGAATATCAAACCTGCAGCCAGAGCTGCACTCGAAAAGTGTAAGAAGCGTTTCCATGTTTTTTTCTTTTTCAATTTTGTTCAACCTCCTTTATTTTAGAAAGCGCTTACAAATTAGATTATTTATCCTCCCTTCCTGTCAAATCGACTGCGTATCGTATATCGTCATGTTCAGGAAATTTTCGGTATCCCCTTTATTGTAGTCACTATGCTGTAATTTGTACAGACAAAAAAATAGAATCCACCTCAACAGGCGGATTCTTCCGTATCTTTATTGGTACGTAATTTCGTCAACCGTTTTTCGGTCTAACTTCTTAATGACTTCTGTAATTAAATTTACCGCGTTTTCATAATCATCACGATGCAGTATGGCCGCATGCGTATGAATGTAGCGGGTTGCAATGGTAATGGACAGCGCAGGAACGCCATTTGCCGTCAAATGGATGGCACCCGAATCAGTTCCGCCGCCGGCAATGGCATCAAATTGGTACGGAATGCCGGCTTCCTCCGCAGTGGCTACAACTGCATCGCGCAAACCTTTGTGAGAGACCATGGATGCATCGTAAACGATAATCTGCGGGCCTTTGCCCATTTTGCTCTGCGCTTCCTTCTCGGAAATGCCAGGCGTGTCTCCTGCTATTCCTACATCAACACCAAACGCAATATCAGGCTGAATGGTGTGCGCAGCCGTTTTCGCTCCCCTCAGGCCGACTTCCTCCTGCACGGTTCCGACGCCATACACTATATTTGGATGGTCTGTGTTTTGTAAGTTTCTTAACACATCAATTGCAATCGCACAGCCGATGCGGTTGTCCCAGGCCTTTGCGAGTAGGAATTTTTCATTGTTCATGACCGTAAACTCAAAATGCGGAACGACCATATCTCCCGGGAGTACACCCCACTCCAAGGCTTCTTCCCGGCTTGAAGCTCCAATATCAATAAACATGTCTTTTATTTCCACTGATTTTTTTCTTGCTTCAGGAGACAAAATATGAGGCGGCTTAGATCCGATAACCCCTGTGATTTCTCCTTTTTTTGTGACAATGGTGACGCGCTGGGCAAGCATAACCTGAGCCCACCATCCGCCAACGGTTTGAAAACGGATAAAGCCTTTATCTGTGATTTGTGTCACCATAAAGCCGACTTCATCCAAATGTCCGGCGATCATAATTTTCGGACCGTTTTCTGCACCAGTTTTTTTGGCAATTAAACTGCCCAGGCGATCTGTTGTCACCTCATCAGCAAATGGTTCTATGTATGATTTCATCACTTGCCTTACTTCTCTTTCATTGCCCGGTATGCCTTTTGCATCTGTTAAATCTTTCAGCATGGTCAATGTTTCATCTAATTTTGCCATGTTCCAAACCCTCCTTCATCAGTCCTGCATTCTTATTATACAAAACATGGCGCGAACCATACGACTATTTCACTTGAAAATCGGGTATATGTTTTTACAGCTTTCTTTTAGAAAAAGTGAAACCTTTTTCTATGCTTTTCGTATTACATCAGATCATCACCATAAGGGAGGTGCCTTCACACAATGTTTGTCATGGTTCTAAGGATTATTTTGCTTGCACTTTTTGCTTATTGTATTTATGCCGTGGTCAAATATGTCGCGAATCCTAAGAGAAGGCTTAAGCTGGCCCAATCAAAAGAACATTTTTATATTATTGATGAACAAAACAATACCCGGAAGAATTTTCAGCTGACGTATAAAGGCGTGCTTTTTGAGGGAGAAAAGCATATTCCTTCCAAGGATCATCCGCTGTTTATTCACACGATCTTTGTCTGGACAGAATCTCCTGAGAAGCTGAAACATTTCTCTGCAAAAGATTTTGAGAACATTGAAGAAAAAGTGCTGGAACGATATCCAAATTGTAAGATTGACTGGGACCAGCCCATTAAACTCGCAAAAAAAGCAGAAGAGCGTTAAACGCTTTTCTGCTTTTTATAAATCAAACGGGCTGTAGTAAATAGCGATGAGAATCGCTTCAATTACCAGAAGAAGCGGTACTCCATACTTAAAAGAAGCGTGTTTCGTTTTATGTCTGAAGGTTTGCATGCCAAGCCAGACACCGAGCGCTCCAAACACGATGGCTATCAGCCACAGCCGGTCTTCAGAAATTCTCCACTTGTGCTGCTGCGCTTTGCGTTTGTCAATGCCCATCACCCAAAAACCGCACAGATTAATCAACACCAAATAAGCAGCAATAATCATGTTGCCTCATCCTTTATATAG
>NZ_JAVAXX010000670.1:0-803 GCF_042709275.1 Bacillus sp. LR_5
CGTTCTAAACAATTCTTTCAGTCATATACATTGAATAAAAAAACTAGCCATGGGAGGCTGACACAATGATTGCTAAAATGATGGAAGCACTGGACGGAGAAAGATTTGATATCATAATGGAAAAAACGCTCAAAGGAATGACGCATGTGATGATTTGGGGCTGTCTTCCTTATTTTTTATATGTCTTGATCCGTATGTTCACAAACTAACTGAAATGCTCTTTTAAACTTTCCAGAACAAACATCATCATATCTTTATATTCTTCATCTCGAAACATTTCGTACAGAATTTTGTAATCATTATAAATATCCAGAAGTTCATCAACAATTGATACAGCAAGGATGTGAAGGGTATCTTGATCTTCATCATCGCCTTCAAACTGAAGAAGAGCAGACGATGCGATATCTTCGCCGATCTCATGGCCAGTTTCTCCGACATAGTGGACAAACAAAAGCTGGTGGACAAACTGGTCCATTTCATATTTTCTCAGCACCAGTGTGAGATCCTCTTCCTCCGTTTCAAGCCACTCTCCATCCTTTAAACGGGTCAGCTCATAAATGATATCTTCCCAGCCATCTTCTAAATATCTCCAAATTTCTGTTCTGTGGCCGATAATGCGAAAGAGTTCTTTTCCATAATCTTTTACATAAACAACGTCCCCAATAAGGAATTCATACTCTATATCAAGCTTTTCCATGTCGACAATGACACCCTCATAATCTTTATAAAGCTGAATGGACGATTCAAAGTATAAGACTTCATTATGATTCACTTCATAAAGATAGTGTTTATCAATTTGGTGT
>NZ_JAVAXX010000671.1:0-801 GCF_042709275.1 Bacillus sp. LR_5
AAAAGCAGCGAAAAAAGCTGACCGTATCGCAGCAGAAGGTTCTACTCTTATTAAAACTGACGGCAACAAAGGCGTTATCCTAGAAGTAAACTCTGAAACTGATTTCGTTGCGAAAAACGAAGGCTTCAAAGAGCTTCTTAACACTTTAGCTGACCACCTTCTTGCAAACACGCCAGCAGATGTTGAAGAAGCAATGGGTCAAAAAATGGAAAATGGCTCAACTGTTGAAGAGTACATCACAAGCGCAGTTGCTAAAATCGGTGAGAAAATCACTCTTCGCCGCTTTACAGTTCTAACAAAAGACGACAGCTCTGCATTCGGTGCGTACCTTCACATGGGCGGCCGCATCGGTGTATTAACTGTTCTCAACGGTACAACTGATGAAGAAACTGCGAAAGATATCGCAATGCACGTTGCTGCAGTTAACCCTCGTTACATTTCTCGTGATCAAGTATCTGAAGAAGAAACAAATCATGAGCGTCAAATCTTAACTCAGCAAGCCCTCCAAGAAGGCAAACCTGAAAACATCGTAGCGAAAATGGTTGAAGGCCGTCTGAACAAATTCTTCGAAGAAATTTGTCTATTAGACCAAGCGTTCGTTAAAAACCCAGATGAAAAAGTGAAACAAGTTATTGCAGCGAAAAACGCTACTGTTCAAACTTTTGTCCGCTATGAAGTTGGAGAAGGCATCGAAAAACGTCAAGAAAACTTTGCTGAAGAAGTAATGAACCAAGTGAAAAAATAATGGTGAAAAGATTTCGCGGCTAAGTCGCGTCTTTTCAGGCAGTATAGGGGACACAT
>NZ_JAVAXX010000672.1:0-801 GCF_042709275.1 Bacillus sp. LR_5
GTGTGTCCCCTATACTGCCTGAAAAGACGCGACTTGGCCGCGAAATCTTTTCGCCATTATTTTTTCACTTGGTTCATTACTTCTTCAGCAAAGTTTTCTTGACGTTTTTCGATGCCTTCTCCAACTTCATAGCGTACATAAGTTTGAACAGTTGCGTTTTTCGCTGCAACCACTTGTTTCACTTTTTCATCTGGGTTTTTAACGAACGCTTGGTCTAAAAGACAAATTTCTTCGAAGAATTTGTTCAGACGGCCTTCAACCATTTTCGCTACGATGTTTTCAGGTTTACCTTCTTGAAGGGCTTGCTGAGTTAAGATTTGACGCTCATGATTTCTTTCTTCTTCAGATACTTGATCACGAGAAATGTAACGAGGGTTAACCGCAGCAACGTGCATTGCGATATCTTTCGCAGTTTCTTCGTCAGTTGTACCGTTTAGAACAGTTAATACGCCGATGCGGCCGCCCATGTGAAGGTAAGCACCGAATGCAGAGCTGTCGTCTTTTGTAAGAACTGTAAAGCGGCGAAGAGTGATTTTCTCACCAATTTTAGCAACTGCACTTGTGATGTACTCTTCAACAGTAGAGCCATTTTCCATTTTTTGACCCATAGCTTCTTCAACATCTGCTGGAGCATTTGCAAGAAGGTGGTCAGCTAAAGTGTTAAGAAGCTCTTTGAAGCCTTCGTTTTTCGCAACGAAGTCAGTTTCAGAGTTTACTTCTAAGATAACGCCTTTGTTGCCGTCAGTTTTAATAAGAGTAGAACCTTCTGCCGCGATACGGTCAGCTTTTTTCGCTGCTTTC
>NZ_JAVAXX010000673.1:0-800 GCF_042709275.1 Bacillus sp. LR_5
GCACCAAATTGATAAACACTATCTTTATGAAGTCAATCATAACGAAGTTTTATACTTTGAATCATCTATTCAGCTTTATAAAGATTATGAGGGTGTCATTGTCGACATGGAGAAGCTTGATATTGAGTATGAATTCCTTATTGGGGACGTTGTTTATGTAAAAGATTATGGAAAAGAACTCTTTCGCATTATCGGCCATAGAACAGAAATTTGGAGATATTTAGAAGATGGCTGGGAAGATATCATTTATGAACTGACCCGTTTAAAGGATGGAGAGTGGCTTGAAACGGAGGAAGAGGATCTCACGCTGGTGCTTAGAAAATATGAAATGGACCAGTTTGTGCATCAGCTGTTGTTTGTCCATTATGTCGGAGAAACTGGCCATGAGATCGGCGAAGATATCGCATCGTCTGCTCTTCTTCAGTTTGAAGGCGATGATGAAGATCAAGATACCCTTCACATCCTTGCTGTGTCAATTGTTGATGAGCTTCTGGATATTTATAATGACTACAAAATACTGTACGAAATGTTTCAGGATGAAGAATATAAAGACATGATGATGTTTGTTTTGGAAAGTTTAAAAGAGCATTTCAGTTAGTTTGTGAACATACGGATCAAGACATATAAAAAATATGGCAGACAGCCCCAAATCATCACACGCGTCATTCCTTTGAGCGTTTTTTCCATTATGATATCAAATCTTTCTCCGTCCAGTGCTTCCATCATTTTAGCAATCATAGCGTCAGCCTCCCATGGCTCGTTTTTTATTCAATATATGACTGAAAGAATTGTTTAGAACA
>NZ_JAVAXX010000068.1:0-26137 GCF_042709275.1 Bacillus sp. LR_5
GGAAAGTTCAAACACTTCATGCAAAGCGTTTACAGCAGGTCCCATATCGGCTTCATGGACAAGCACCCATATCGTCGTATGGCTGTCAGCCGACTGAAGGATCGGAATTTCTTTTTCTGAAAGAGCAGAAACGATTTTCGATGTGACACCAGGAACACCCATAATGCCCGCTCCGACCGCCGATACTTTCGCGCAATTTCTGGTTACCATCGGATCATAGCCCATATCCATTAAAATACGCTGAGCTGTTTCTGTTTTATTCCCAGCCACCGTATATACGATTTCACTAGGTGTAATGTTAAAGAAATCGACACTGATTCCCGCATTCGCCATCGCCTTGAACACTTCAGTCTGAACGTTATACTGGCCAATTTTGGCAGGCACTTTGAACTGAGTGACATCTTTGACATGGGCAATTCCCGTAATCAGCCTTTCAAAAACATCGCTTCCGACTTTGGAAGAGTGATGCGATGTCACCAATGTGCCCTTATCTTTCGAATAAGTCGAACGGACACGGATCGGAACCTTGGCCTGCATCGCAATTTCCACAGCCCGCGGATGAATGACCTTCGCCCCTTGATACGCCAGGTTGCAAATTTCTGTATATGTCACGACAGGAAGCGGTTTCGCATTTTCCACCACTCTCGGGTCAGCAGTCATCACACCTTCTACATCGGTGAAAATATCGATGTATTCCGCGTCAACAGCTGCCCCGAGTGCGGCTGCGGACGTGTCGCTGCCCCCTCTGCCGATCGTTGTTGTATCACCCTTTTCAGTTGCGCCCTGGAATCCTGCGACGACTACAGCGTCATGATTCGCGAGCACACCGAATAAACGCTCCGGTCTCATTTCAATGATTTTCGCATTGGTATGCTGATCATTCGTTAAAAAGCCAGCCTGAGCCCCTGTCAGCGCAGCAGCTTTCACACCGTTATCAAGCAGCATGCTTGTAAAGACGACAGAGGAAATGGTCTCTCCGCAAGATAAAAGCAAATCCTGCTCCCGTGGAGAAATCGCTGACTGATCGCCGTAAAGCAGCCCCAGCAAAGAATCTGTAGCGTACGGGTCTCCTTTCCGGCCCATCGCTGAAACGACAACGACAACCTTATATCCTTCACTGATTGCTTCTTTAATATGCTCTAAAGCCAGTTTGCGGCCTTTATCATCTTTTACAGATGTTCCGCCGAACTTTTGAACAATTATCTTCACTGTTTTCACTCCAAATTATTCGGACGTAACAGAAGAGAGCAGGCTGATAGTGCCTTACTCTCTTCTATTCGTCTTTAGGAAATTCTCTCTATTATACGAGGTTTAGTTTTTTCAGGCTTTCTGCAATTTGAACAGAGTTCCATGCCGCGCCTTTTAATAGGTTATCAGAAACAACCCATAAATGAAAACCGTTTGCTCTGTCCAAGTCTTTGCGGATGCGGCCTACAAACACATCGTTTTTGCCGACGGCATCAGCAGGCATCGGATAAAGCTGTTGGCTTGGGTCATCCTGAAGTGTCACGCCCGGAGCTTCTTTTAATAGATTTTTAATATCTTCAACTGTAGCGTCATCACGGTCTACCTCAATGTAGACTGACTCTGAGTGCCCAGTTTGAATTGGCAGTCTCACACATGTAGCCGCTACTTGAAGGTCTGGCATGTGCATGATTTTTTTCGTTTCATTTATCATTTTCATTTCCTCAAACGTATAGCCGTTATCTTGGAATTTATCAATTTGCGGAATCGCGTTGAAGGCGATTTGATAGTGTTTTTTGTCACCTTTTACAGGCATGATCGCAGGCTCAATTTCTTCTTGATCTAAAATCGCCTGTGTTTGGCTGTAAAGCTCTTTTACAGCTTCATTTCCCGCTCCTGATACCGCCTGGTACGTTGATACGATGACTTTGTTTAAGCCGTATGCTTTGCGGATCGGTTCAAGAGCCGCAACCATTTGGATTGTAGAGCAGTTAGGATTGGCAATGATGCCGTTGTGTTCATGTAAATCTGCCTCATTCACTTCAGGCACAACAAGCGGTGTATTTTCGTCCATACGGAACGCACTCGTATTATCTATAACAATAGCGCCGCGTTTTACAGCTTCTGGTGCCAATGCTTGTGATACGCTTCCGCCGGCGCTGAACAAAGCAATATTTACCCCTTCAAAGCTCTCAGGAGAAGCTTCCTGAACAGTCAGCTCTTCGCCTTTAAACGTGACTTTTGTCCCCGCAGAGCGTTTTGAAGATAGCAATGTAAGTGTGTCCATTTCAAAGTTTCTGTCTTCAAGTGTTTTAAGCATTTGTTGTCCTACAGCTCCTGTCGCTCCGACAACAGCTACGTGTAAACCTCTTCCCATCTGTAAAACTCCTTCCGCCAATCAGCCTCATTGAATTGATTTGACTATGATTTTACGTTTTATTTTACCATAGAATATGCGGGTGATGACCGAATTTTTTAGTTTGGGAAAGATTTTCTGTAAATTTAGTCATTTCCCTGATAATTCTCAACCAAAACCGGCTGAAGCTGCTGATGCATTAGTGCCTTTTCAATGGTTTGCGGAAGCAGATCCATTTTGGCTACCATTGAATTCGGTTTTTTAAATGGATCGTCTTGCCCAAATGGAATAAAAAAGATATTTTTTGTTGACATGAGCCTCATTAAATTTGTTCCGTTTAAACCGAGAGCATCATTTGTCGAGATGCCAAGAACGACCGGCCGATTGTTTCGGATTGTCGCTTTTGCCGCCATCAGCACCGGACTGTCCGTCATGGCATTTGCCAGCTTGCTCATTGAATTGCCGGTTAAAGGAGCAATGACCATGCAGTCAAGGGGAAGCTTCGGCCCAAGGGGCTCTGCCTTTACAATTGAATCAATCGCCTCATATCCAGTCAAGTCTTCAATTTTTTTAACCCATTCTGCTCCCTCTCCAAATCGGGTATTTGTGGATTTCATGTTAAATGTGACAACCGGACGCACTTCCGCTCCTTCGTTGACCAGCGCCTCAATTTGCGGGAAAACCGCTTCATATGTGCAATGCGATCCGGTCAGTCCAAACCCGATTCTTTTACCTTTTAATGACGACATCCTTATTTTCCCTCCTCAGCTTGTATTTCAGCCAAAAGCTTGCTCAAGACGTTTGCAAGGATTTGCCCGGCTGTTTTAGGTGCGACAATCCCTGGAAGGCCAGGGGCAAGAAGTGCTTTAATCCCCTGTTTTTCGGCATATTTAAAATCCGTTCCCCCGGGACGTGAGGCCAGATCCAATATTAAGGTTTTTGGTGTCATGCTAGAAAGAACCGATTGATTTAAAATCATACTCGGTATGGTATTAATACAAATATCTATATCTTTTACATGCTCTTTCAGCTCATCGGTGTGAAAAGGAACGAGCCCCATTTCAGTGATACGTGCCAGATGCGCTGAACTTCTTGCCCCCACTTTTACATTCGCTCCAAGCGCGGCAAATGTACGGGCAATCGTCATCCCGGTGCGTCCTAGACCAAGAACGGCCACCTGAGATCCGTGTATCGTATAATCCGTGTGCTGAATAGCCAGCATGATCGTTCCTTCTACTGTCGGAATAGAATTGTATATCGCAATGTCATCCCGCTCAAACAGCTTAACAAGTTTTCTGTTTGCTTGAGCTGCAATGTTTTCTAAATAGGCGTTAGAAATTCCTGAGAAAATGACACAGTGTGCAGGCGTTTTGTCGAGATGCTCCTGTTTTAACACAACCTCTTCATTCGAAAATACCGTCGATACGACACCTTCTCCTGTTGTCGCAGACACTGGAAGAATAATGCTGTCTATTTGCTGAAAAGGAATTTCATCAATGTTGCATTTTACTGCTCCGGTAAAACCGTGATCCAATTGGTCAAAACCGACAAGGTAGATGTCAGCCTGCTGTTCAGTGAGCTTTCTAATAATTTCGAGCTGTCTTGCGTCACCGCCGATAACTGCAATTTTCAATCCGGTTAACATTCTAAACGTTCACCTTCTTTGTATATACTGGATCTCTAGTTGTTAAGCTCCCCTTCATCTTATGATCAAAAGGAAATACCGGTGAATTAAAACATGCGCTTTTTTCATATAAAAAAACATCGGCTGCCAAAAGCCGATGTTTCAGATGTTTACTTTAGAGCCCGCACCACAGTCATTTTGGGCTTTTTCATTTACTCTTGTCGAGGAGACATTTCCTCAGGTACATCTAATATGATCATATCTGATCCGATCTTTTGAATATGATGCCAGGGGACACGAATGTCTTGACCGTGTTTTCTCAAACCAAACCACTTAACTGTCGGAATGAGGAGTGCTGTAATCTGGCCATCCTGTTCATTGATTTCTAAATCGGTCTGGCCAAGCACTCCCAGCCGTTCAGCTCTTTTGATGTCTACAATTTCCTTTCCTGATAATTCACTGAGCCGCATGTCTGTCACCCCCTTGTACTATGTATGATCAAAGGGATAAAAAAATGCCTGCTCCGTTAAGGGGCAGGCTTTTCCTTTTTAAGACGGCATATTGCCGGAAGGGCTGATGAGTGCCAGTGCATAATCATCAGTAAACAATTGTCTGGCAAGGCCGTTGACACGCTCTAAGTTCACGGCGTTTAATTCATTGATGATCTCATCTAATGTTTTATGTCTGCCGAGCAGCAGTTCATTTTTCCCGTTTCGGCTCATTTTACTGTTTGTGCTTTCTAAGCTCAGCATTAAGCTTCCCTTCATTTGCTCCTTGCTATTTTCCAGCTCTTTTGAGGTAATGCCGTCGCGTTTTAATGTAGCAAGGGTTTCTTGAATGGTTTCTGACAGCTGCTGAAGCTGATTGGCACCCGTTCCTCCGTAAATGGTAAGCATTCCGCTGTCCTCATAAGAGCTATGATAGCTGTAAACAGAATAAGCGAGGCCTTTGTCTTCTCGGACATCTTGGAACAGCCGGCTGCTCATGCTGCCTCCGAGCACATTATTCAGGACAATTAAATCATAAATGCGTTCATGGCCAACCTGAAGGCCCTTAAATCCAAGGCACAGATGAGCCTGCTCTGTTTCTTTTTTTCTCGTCAGTTTTTCTGTGTAGAAATCGGGTTTCTCAAGGCCTGTCGCTTTGCCTTTCGCCTCGTATGACCCGAACCATTTTTCTACATCTTTGATAAAACTGTCAGATATATTGCCCGCTACCGAAATGACCACTCGGTCCGGCGTATAATAATCATGCATGTATTGTCTGAGAGAGTCACCATTGAAAGAAGCAAGCGTTTCTTCCGTGCCTAGAATTGGGTAGCCTAAAGAATGATTGCCGTAAGTGGCTTTGCTCAGTAAATCATGCACAATGTCGTCTGGCGCATCTTCGTACATTTTAATTTCTTCATATACTACATTTTTTTCTTTTTTCAGCTCGTTTTCATCAAACGTTGAATGAAAGAACATATCTGCTAATACGTCAAGCGCGTAATTCGCATGCTCGTCAAGCACCTTTGCATAGTAGCAGGTATATTCCTTTGAAGTAAACGCATTGACCTGACCGCCAATACGATCAAAAGATTCTGCTATCTCGCGTGCAGATCTTGTGCTCGTCCCTTTAAAGAACATGTGCTCTAAAAAGTGAGAAATCCCGTTTATCTCCGGCGTTTCGTGCCGCGAACCTGTGCCGATCCATACGCCGATCGCAACAGAACGGACTGTCGGGTTATTTTCCAGCACAACTCTTACACCATTTTGACACGTATATCGTTTAATCAAATTTGTTCCTCCTATTCAAAGACAAGCTGCCTGCATCTGTTACTTCAACAGTCTTGTTTCATCCATTAGTTCAGTGACTGTTCCAAGCGCGTATCCTTTATCTTTTATCTTTGTAATCAGCACTTCAAGACTTTCCGCCGTGGAGTCAGTCGGATGCATTAAAATCATGGCACCATTATGTATCTTGCTTAACACTCTCGTTTGAAGTACAGACGGAGCCGGTTTTTGCCAATCGATCGTATCAACTGTCCACATTATTGTTCCCATCTGTTTCTCAGCTGCAATGTCGACAACCGCTTTTCGTAAACTTCCGCTCGGCGGAGCGAACCACTTCGGCTTAACGCCAATCGTTTGTTCTATTTGCTCATTTGTCTTGTCGAGCTGCTCGGAAATTCTTCCTGTAGTCAGTTTGCTCATATCTGGATGATTGTATGAATGATTTCCGATTTCATGTCCGTCTTCCGCAATCTTCTTAGCGAGCTGTTTATTGTTCCTCACCCAATTGCCTTCTAAAAAGAACGTAGCCTTGACTTGGTGCTTTTGCAGGATAGGGAGCATTTTTTCCAAATACTCATTTCCCCATGCCACATTGATTAAAAAAGCCACCATCGGTTTGTCAGGATTTCCTTTATAAATAGGCTCAGGCTGAAGAGACTCAAGATGAACGTTTGGTTTTACTTGGCTGTACACCAGATCGTTTTCCCGAAACTCGCCGTGCTTTTTCATTTTTTTATATGATTGTTCAATATTGACCTTCAGTCCATTGTAGCCGGGAATGCTTTTCCACACTTTATCGACTCTGGCATCCTGGGGCTTGACTTCGTACTCCGGCGCTTTTTGAAGCAATTCTTCATATAACGGGTCTTTGGACGCCGTGACAGTCACCGTATCTTTTTTCATTGCCCCTATATAATCAAGTGTGTGCGGATTTTTCATCATCTCAAATGAGACAAAAAAAAGAAATAGAAAAACGGCAAACGGCACAAATTTTTTGTACATGTTCTGTCCCCCCTCACCTCACATTATGAAGGAGAAGGACAAGGTAGAACCCGCCTGCTTTTTAAAAGCTTCAAAATAAAGAAGCCGGGTCTCCCAGGCTCCTTTTTATGTTTTCATTTAAGATTGTTGTTCTTCTTTTTCTTTCTCTTCACGGAGCACCGCTTTACGAGACAAATTGACTCGTCCTTGTTTATCAATTTCAGTGACCTTGACAAGAATCTCGTCTCCGATTTTCACAACATCTTCAACTTTTCCTACGCGTTCAAGCGCAAGCTCTGAAATGTGCACCAAACCGTCTTTTCCGCTGAAAATTTCAACGAAAGCCCCGAATTTTTCGATTCGTTTCACTTTACCTAGGTAAAGCTGGCCGACTTCAACCTCTCTGACAAGGTCTTCGATGATTTTTTGCGCTTTTTGGTTGCTGCTTTCATCTGTTGAAGAAATAAAGATTGTGCCGTCCTGCTCAATATCAATTTTAACACTGGTTTCTTCGATGATCTTATTGATTTGTTTTCCGCTTGGCCCAATGACATCGCGGATTTTATCAGGATTAATGGCCATTGTTAAAATCTTAGGCGCATATTGAGAAAGCTCTTTTCTTGATTCGCTTAATGTCGCAAGCATGCTGTTGAGGATTTCCATTCTTCCTTTTTTCGCCTGCTGAAGCGCTTCTTCAAGAATCTCTCTGGAAAGGCCTTCGATTTTAATGTCCATTTGCAGCGCTGTTACGCCTTTTTCCGTTCCTGCTACTTTAAAGTCCATATCTCCAAGCGCGTCTTCCATGCCTTGAATGTCAGTCAGAACGGTGTAATGTTCGCCTGATTTGACAAGACCCATCGCAATACCCGCAACTGGGGCTTTGATTGGTACACCGGCATCCATCATTGCAAGTGTACTTGCGCAAATACTTGCTTGAGACGTAGAACCGTTTGATTCAAGCACTTCTGATACAAGACGGACAGTGTAAGGGAAGTCTTTTTCAGACGGAATAACTGGCTCAAGCGCACGCTCACCCAGTGCTCCGTGTCCGATTTCACGGCGTCCCGGCCCACGCATTGGTCCTGTTTCCCCAACGCTGAATTGCGGGAAGTTGTAGTGATGCATAAACCGTTTTGACTCTTCAACACCTAAGCCGTCAAGGATTTGCACATCTCCTAGAGCACCTAGCGTACATACGCTGAGGGCTTGTGTTTGTCCCCTTGTAAACAGACCTGATCCGTGCGTTCTTGGCAAGAGGCCGACCTCAGAAGAAAGCGGGCGAATTTGATCGACACCGCGGCCGTCCGGTCTTACTTTCTCTTCAGTAATCAGGCGGCGCACTTCATTTTTCACCAGCTTGGATAAAATCTGCTTCACTTGCTTGATTGTGTCTTCATCATGCTCTTCATCCTCGAATTTTGCCACAACTGTGTTTTTCACTTCATTAATGGCATCTTCGCGGGCATGCTTTTCATGAACTTGAATAGCTTTCAGCAGATCTTTTTCTGCTAAAGCTTTTACTTTTTCACTAAGCTCTTCATCAATTTCATAAAGCGCAATTTCTGATTTCTCTTTGCCAACTGCTGCTACAATTTCTTCTTGGAATGCAATCAGGCGTTTAATCTCTTCATGGCCGAACATAATGGCTTCAAGCATGGTTTCCTCAGGAACCTCGTCCGCTCCCGCTTCTACCATGTTAATGGCATCTTTCGTGCCGGCAACAACAAGATTGATGTCGCTTTTCTCAAGCTGATCGACTGTCGGGTTAATGATAAATTGATCATCAATGCGTCCGACAGTAACCCCTGCAATCGGTCCTTCAAACGGAATATCCGATACAGAAAGAGCAAGAGATGAACCGAACATGGCAGCCATTTCAGAAGAGCAGTCTTGGTCAACACTCATGACAATGCTGATGACTTGTACTTCATTACGGAATCCATCGGCAAACAAAGGACGGATCGGACGGTCTATTAAACGGCTGGCAAGAACCGCTTTTTCACTTGGACGTCCTTCTCTTTTAATAAATCCGCCCGGAATTTTTCCTACCGCATATAATCTTTCCTCATAGTTTACAGTAAGCGGGAAGAAATCAAGCGGTTTTGGTTCTTTTGAAGCGGTTGCTGTACTAAGTACTGCTGTATCACCGTAGCGGATCATCACAGCACCGTTTGCCTGTTTGGCAAGCTGGCCGGTTTCAACGGTAAGCGTTCTTCCGGCCCAATCTATGGTAAAGACATGTTTTTCTTGTCCCATACGATTACGAACTCCTCTCTTCGTTGTGTGAAATAATCAATTACTCCTATTATGAACGAAATGAATTGAACATATCAATGTCAAAGTAGTATGTAAAAGGATTTCAATGATTTGTTATAAGTAATTTCGCTTTAATACGATAAAAAAGCGGGAATCCTCCCGCTTTTTACGATTATCGACGTAAGCCTAGTTTGTTAATTAACTCACGATAACGAGTTACGTCTTTATTACGTAGATACGTAAGAAGATTACGACGCTTACCTACCATTTTAAGAAGACCGCGACGTGAGTGGTGGTCTTTCTTATGAGTACGTAAATGCTCGTTCAAGTTGTTAATTGAGTCAGTTAGGATAGCGATCTGAACTTCTGGAGATCCAGTATCAGATTCGTGTGTTTTGAACTCACTGATGAGTTGGTTTTTACGCTCTTGAGTAATTGCCATCCTGTTTCACCTCCAAATCATATTTAGCCCCAGTTACCTAGCAACCGTCGGTGACTTCGGATTGCCAAGCAATGGTTTTAAGACTACGAAAACTATCATACTAAAAATCGTGCCCATATGCAAATATTTTAGAATAAAATTTGTGTACGTTGCATGTTATTTCCGCAAATTGCTGAAATAACGGATGGCTTCCTGCTTATCCTTCTCAATTTGCTCTGTTAATTCTTTGATGCCATTGAATTTCCGCTCGCTCCGAATCCGTTTATACCATTCGATTTTTATAGCGGCTCCGTATACTTCCTGATCGAAATCAAACAGATTGACCTCGATTGAAGGCTGCTCCGGACGTTTTTCATAAAACGTCGGCTTATAGCCGATATTGCAAACGCCATTGTAAACTTCGCCGTTCACTTCCGCTTTCACGGCATATACACCCGTCGGCGGAACGATATAGCTGTTATTTAAACCGACATTTGCTGTCGGAAACCCGATGGTCCGCCCTCTTTTATCACCGTGAATGACAATTCCTTTTATAAAATAAGGCTGTCCGAGCAAGATATTCGCCAATTCAACGTCTCCGTTTTGAAGCGCGGTACGGATATATGAGGAGCTGATTTTTTTATCCTGCTCCGTTAATTTTTCTACCATTGTGCACTCTGCTTTTCCGTCTAAATCGTGCGGCATGGTTTCCATTGTTCCCTTGCCATATTTGCCATACGTAAAGTCAAAGCCCGCCACTGCGTGCTGTACATTAAGGCCGATAATATACTGGTCTGCAAACTGCTTAGGAGAAAGAGAAGCAAATACTTCATTAAATTTAACGACATAAAGAATCTCTGTGCCTAATTGTTCAATTTGGTTTATTTTGTCTTCCAGAGGCGTAATCAGATCCTTTGGCTCCTGATCCCTGCCCAATACATGAGAAGGATGAGGATGAAAGGTCATCACAGCTAATGCCAGACCCTTTTCTTCGGCTATTTGCTTCGCTGTCCCGATTACCTTTTGATGCCCAAGATGAACGCCGTCAAAATACCCTAACGCCATCACAGACTTTGCCTGCTCCTCTTGGATTAAATGATGAGGATGTGTAATATGTATCGTCTTCACAGAACGGTCACCTTTTTTCTATTGTTCGCTTTTTTGCATCAATACTTTTGCCGGCTTTAACAGCCCTTTTTTCGCAGGATGGGGGAAATAGATCGCCAAACAGCTTCCGGATTCAGTAAAGACGGCAATACGGTCTTCGCTTGTCATTTCAGAAAACTGCTCGGGCGTCTCAAGCAAAGCCCCATTTTCTACTTTCTTAGCTAATGTATCACTTATGATCCATTTCGGCAAATGATTGAGCGCACGTTCAATAGGAACTGTATGCTCTCCCACGGTTCCGGACTGGACCTGTGCTTCCAGTTCTTCAAAGGTAAAGCATTCGTCGAGAGAAAAATCTCCGGATGCCGTACGAATTAAATGAGACATATGAGCCGGGTATCCGAGTTTTTCGCCGATCATGACCGCCAGCGTCCTTACATAGGTCCCTTTGGAGCATGTCACTGTAAATCGGAAGCTTGCGGTTTCTTCATTATGTGTAATCTCTGTCGTCAGGGCGATGTCTTCAATGGTAATCATGCGTTTCGGACGTTCTACTTCAATCCCTGCTCTTGCGTACTCGTATAATTTTTTGCCGTTTACTTTTACAGCGGAATACATGGGAGGAATTTGTTCTTGTTTACCCTTTAAATTGTTTAACACCTTTTCTACTTCCGCTTTATCAATGTCTTGATTGACAGGCTTTGTTTCAACCGTTTCGCCCGTTTGATCCTCAGTTGTCGTTGAAAAGCCAAGCGTTATTTCCGCATCATACGTTTTAGACTTTTCAGTTAAGTATTCGACAATTTTTGTCGCCCTTCCCACACAAATCGGAAGCACGCCTGATACTTCTGGATCGAGCGTTCCCGTATGTCCTACTTTTTTTGTTTTTAACAGTTTTCGGATTTTCATGACACAGTCATGTGATGTCATGCCAACTGGTTTATGTAAAAGGAGAACTCCGTTAACCATTTGTCTTTCACTCCTTCTTTTGAGTTTTTCTCTTTAAAACATAGAAAAGAGGACAGACGATATACGCCTATCCTCTCCCTTTTTTATTCAGATGGTTTCTCTGAATGTATTTCGTGAATCAGTGTTTCGATACGATTTCCGTAATCGATTGATTCATCGAACTCAAATTCAATTTCAGGCGTTTTTCGAAGTCTGATGCGGCTGCCGATTTCGGATCGGATAAATCCTTTCGCTTTTGCCAGCCCTTTCAGCGCTTCCTCCCGTTTTTTCTCGTCACCGAGAACCGAGATATACACCTTTGCAATTTGCAAATCACCTGATACACGCACATCCGTTACTGTCAGAAAACCAATTCTCGGATCTTTCAGCTTGCGGCTGATAATGTCACCGAGTTCTTTTTTCATTTGCTCGCCAACACGGTTTGCTCTCATACTCAATTCAATCACCTCTAAGTTAAAACCACTCTGTTCTAGTGATCGTCCGTTCAATTTCAGGAAAAGAATCGATAAACGCCAGAACGCGCTGCAGTTCTTTTTCTGTTTGAACGCGAGAGGAAGAAACAGCGGCGATTCCGAAGCTGGTCCTTTGCCATGTGTCCTGATAGCCAATCTCCGAAATCGAAACATTGAACTTGTTTTGAACCCTGGTTAAAATCCGCTTCAGAACGGCACGCTTTTCTTTTAGCGATCCTGCATCATAAATGATGCATTCACACTCCGCAAATCCGATCACGTTCTTTCAATTTCTTGCATGACAAACGCTTCAAGGATGTCACCTTCACGAATGTCATTGTATTTCTTAATTGTAATACCACATTCATAGCCTTGTGAAACTTCTTTCACATCGTCTTTAAAGCGTTTTAGAACGTCTACTTCGCCTTCGAAGATGACGACGCCGTCACGAATTAAACGGAGGCCGCTGTCGCGCGTAATGGTTCCTTCAGTAACATATCCGCCGGCAATTGTACCGATTTTAGATACTTTGAATGTTTGGCGTACCTCTACTTGACCAATTACTTTTTCTTCATATTCAGGATCAAGCATACCTTTCATGGCAGCTTCAATCTCATCGATTACTTTGTAAATGATACGGTGAAGTCGAATATCTACATTTTCAGCTTCAGCCGTACTCTTAGCATTTCCGTCCGGTCTCACATTAAACCCAATAACAATTGCATTGGAAGCAGATGCCAAGATAATGTCAGATTCGGTAATTGCACCAACGCCTGTATGGATGATTTTCACTTTAACGCCTTCTACTTCAATTTTTTGAAGTGCGGCTGTTAAAGCTTCAGCAGATCCTTGAACGTCAGCTTTTACGATGATGTTGATGTCTTTTACATCACCTTGTTTAATTTGCTCGAATAAGTCATCAAGACTAAGCTTCGCTTTATCGCTGCGCTGCTCTTCAAGCTGTTTCGAAGCACGGGCTTCCCCGACAGAACGAGCTGTTTTTTCATCTTTAAAGACAAGGAATTGGTCTCCCGCTTGAGGGACATCATTCAAACCGGTAATTTCAACCGGAGTTGACGGGCCGGCAGTTTTCACACGGCGTCCAATGTCGTTAACCATTGCACGGACACGGCCAAATGTGTTGCCGACTACGATCGGATCACCGACATGCAGTGTTCCAGTCTGTACGAGCAATGTCGCAACTGACCCTCTGCCTTTATCGAGTTCTGCTTCAATAACCGTTCCTTTTGCCTGGCGGTTCGGATTCGCTTTCAGTTCTTCTACTTCACTGACAAGCAAAATCATTTCAACGAGTTCATCAATGCCTTTTCCAGTTAAAGCGGAAAGCGGAACAAAAATGGTTTCTCCACCCCAAGCTTCAGGGACAAGACCGTATTCCGTCAGTTCTTGCATCACACGGTCAGGATTTGCGGATTCTTTATCAATTTTATTCACAGCAACGATAATAGGAACCTCAGCTGCTTTTGCATGGTTAATCGCTTCTACTGTTTGCGGCATTACACCGTCATCGGCAGCAACAACGAGAATTGTAATATCAGTTACTTCTGCACCGCGTGCACGCATCGTTGTAAATGCGGCGTGGCCCGGAGTATCCAAGAACGTAATTTTCTTGCCGTTCTCTTCAATTTGGTAAGCACCAATATGCTGAGTGATTCCGCCTGCTTCTCCTTCAACAACCTTCGTTTTACGGATGCTGTCAAGAAGCGTCGTTTTCCCGTGGTCAACGTGACCCATGATCGTAACGACAGGAGGACGAATTTCAAGATCCTCTTCATTATCAGGCTCTTCGTATTTTTCCAGCTCTGTTTCTTCAAGCACAATAACTTCTTCTGTTTCAACACCATATTCTGATGCAATGAGTTCAATTGTGTCTTTATCAAGCTCTTGGTTAATGGTTGCCATTACGCCAAGAAGCATCAGCTTTTTAATGAGTTCTGAAGGCTCTTTGCCAAGCTCTTCAGCCAGTGCGCCGACTGTTAATGTTCCAGAGAATGTAATTTTCTCAGGAAGCTCTTTTTTCGGCTTTACAGGCTTTTGCTGATGTTGGTTTTTATTGTTGTGGTTGCGTTTATTTTTTTTGTTGTTGTTATTCTTCTTGTTTTTGTTAAATTGATTATTCTGCACGTCATTCTTCTTTCCGTCTCGAATTTTATTTGGTTGATTTCCAGCTGATTGCTGATTGATCCCTTGCGGCTGTTTGTTTTTGTTCGTTTCTGCTGGCTTTTGAGATTTAGCGGCTGCGCCGCCTTTTTTATATTTGGCATCAAGCTGTTTAATGGCCTTTTCCTCAAGCATGGCCATGTGATTATTCACTTCTAAATCCATGTTTTTCAGTGCGGTCAAAATTTCCTTACTTGAAACATTTAACGCTTTTGCATATTCGTATACTCTCATTTTAGCCATTCGTTCACCCCCAAAAATATTAATCGAGCAAGCTGATCAGCTTATTCGCAAAACCTTGGTCAGTGACGGCGACAACGACACGGGCTTCTTTACCGATAGAGCGTCCAAGAACCGCGCGACTCTCGACTTTTTTATAAGGAACTTTATAATAATTGCACTTGTCGGTTACTTTTTTCGCTGTGTTAGATGATGCATCCTCTGTAAGCAGGACAAGCTTTGCACGCGCATTCCTGATTTCTTTTATTACCAAGTCTTCGCCTGACACGACCTTACGAGCTCGATTGGCCAGACCCAGCAAGGGAAACCATTCCATTCCAGACATTTTATTTTTTCACCTTTTCCGCCAGTTCCAGCAATTCTTCGAAAATCTGGTCATCGATTTGTGATTGAAATTGATTTTGCAAAGTGTTTTTCTTTTTTGCTGTTAAGATGCACTCTTTATCCAGCGTTAAATAAGCACCCCGCCCGTTCTTTTTTCCGGTCGGGTCTACTGAGACTTCGCCTTCTTTTGAACGTACAACTCGGATCAGTTCCTTTTTAGGCTTCATTTCACCAGTCACTACACATTTGCGTAACGGGATCTTTTTGTGTTTATTCACCTAAGGTCACCTCTTATTCATCCGATTCAGCAGTTTCAGGCTCCGTAAAGAGCGGCTCATCTTCTTCTTCAAGTTCTCTCGGATAGATTCCAAGTTCTCTTGCGTCCGTTTCGCTCTTAATATCAATCTTCCAGCCTGTCAGTTTAGCAGCTAAGCGTGCGTTTTGTCCTCTTTTGCCAATCGCCAGAGACAGCTGGTAATCAGGAACAATAACAGTTGTCGCTTTTTCTTCTTCATTAACGATGACATCCAGCACTTTCGAAGGGCTGAGCGCATTCGCGACAAATTCTACAGGATCACTGGACCAGTTGACAATGTCAATTTTTTCACCTTTTAATTCATTGACGATCGCCTGAACACGCTGGCCTTTAGGACCTACGCATGAGCCAACAGGATCCACGTCAGGATCGTCTGTGCGAACAGAAATTTTTGAACGGTCGCCAGCTTCTCTGGCAACAGATTTCAGCTCGACAGTTCCATCATAAATCTCAGGCACTTCGATTTCAAACAAACGCTTTAACAGGCCTGGGTGTGTTCTTGACACATAAATCTGCGGGCCCTTCGTCGTTTTTTCTACTTTTGTGATATATACCTTAATGCGATCATGAGGCTTGTAGCTTTCATTCGGCATTTGCTCATTAACCGGCAGCAAGGCTTCAATTTTGCCTAAAGACACGTAGATAAACTTATTGTCTAGGCGCTGAACGATGCCTGTCATAATGTCTTCTTCACGGTCGATAAATTCAGAATATATCACACCGCGCTCAGCTTCGCGCACACGCTGTGTGACGACCTGCTTCGCTGTTTGAGCAGCTATGCGCCCGAAATCCTTAGGCGTTACTTCGATTTCAACGACATCGCCGACCATATATTCCGGATGGATGCCCTGCGCCTCTTCAATAGAGATCTCCAGCCTTTGGTCGTAAACTTCGTCAACGACATCTTTTCTTGCAAATACACGGATGGAGCCTGTTTCACGGTTTAAATCCACCCGTACATTTTGCGCTTGATTAAAATTCCGCTTATAAGCAGAAATTAACGCAGCTTCGATTGCTTCAATGATAATTTCTTTGCTGATGCCTTTTTCTTTTTCAAGAATCGTGAGAGCATCTAATAATTCACTGCTCATTTAACGGTCTCCCCCCTTAAAACATTTGTATTCATTAGAATGTAACAGCTAATCTTGCATTAGCTATCTTTTCATACGGAATATTGATCCGTTTCTTTCTTGTTTTGATCGTGATCTCAACTGTCACTGTTTGTCCATCAAATTCAGCCAGCTCACCTTCAAACACTTTTACGCCCTCAATAGGCTCATAAGTTTTAATATACACATTTTTCCCAAGTGATTTTTCGAAATCGGCTTTTTTCTTTAGCGGACGCTCAGCTCCCGGAGATGAGACTTCAAGAAAGTAATTTTGGCTGATTGGATCTGCCTCATCAAGCTTTTCGCTTAAAGCTTCGCTTACTTTGGCACATTCCTCAATATCCACACCGTCATCGGAATCAATAAACACGCGAAGGAACCAGCTTTGACCCTCTTTGACAAATTCAATGTCAACGAGTTCCAGCTGAAGGCTGTCTACGATTGGCTGAGCCATTTCTTGAACGGTGTCAGTCACTTTTTTGCTCATGTTCTTCCTCCTTGTGCTGTCGATATCATATTCGTCTCGTCACTCTGCATAAAAACCCTGCTTCAAGAGAGCAGGGGCTAAAAAGTAAACGATGAACATGTCGAGACAAAATTCTCTTGTTCAATACAAAAGAGCGGGTTTCCCCACTCTTTGCCTCGGTAATCGTTAGCATTTCCAATAAAACTATACCATAACCATATTTTTATTGCAAATGGATATACGCTTACCTTCATACCTAAGCAAATGACAGAAACTCTAATATTACAATGGCACTTTTTGCGGTTATATATGCATAGAAGCAGAATTTCGAGAGAAATTCTGCTTCTATGTTAGAACAATGACAATTGGTTTTGATCAGGCAGTGATTCGAGACAGCCATGACGATCTAAATACTCTAGAATCGTTTTTGACACTTTCCCTCTCTTTTGCAAATCTTCTTTTGAGAGGAATTCGCCTTCTTCACGAGCCTTTACAATGTTCAGAGCGGCGTTCGTCCCTAATCCAGGAATGGAGTTAAACGGCGGGATAAGACTGTTGCCGTCAATAATAAACTCTGTAGCGCTGGAGCGATATAAATCGACTTTTTGGAATGAATAGCCTCTCTCACACATTTCAAGCGCTAATTCTAAAACAGTCAGAAGGTTTTTTTCCTTCGGTGAAGCATCAAGTCCTTTAGAGTTAATATCCTCCATTACCGCCTTGATTGCTGTAGAGCCCTTGATCATTGTATCGATATCAAAGTCGTCTGCACGAACGGTAAAATAAGCCGCATAATACAGAAGCGCATGATGTACTTTAAAGTAAGCAATGCGGACTGCCATTAATACATAAGCCGCGGCGTGGGCTTTCGGGAACATGTATTTAATCTTTTTACAAGAATCAATATACCAGTCTGGGACATTGTTATTTTTCATTTCTTCTTCCCATTCAGGCGTTAATCCTTTTCCTTTACGCACAAATTCCATGATTTTAAAGGCAAGGGACGGCTCAAGGCCTTGATAGATTAAATAAACCATAATGTCGTCACGGCAGCCGATAACCTCACTCAGCTCACAAATATTATTGTGGATGAGCTCTTGCGCATTGCCGAGCCATACATCAGTTCCGTGAGACAAGCCTGAAATCTGAACGAGCTCGGAAAAAGTTGTCGGCTTTGTATCTTCAAGCATCTGACGGACAAATCGTGTTCCGAATTCAGGGATTCCAAGAGTTCCTGTTTTACAGCCGATCTGTTCTTCTGTAACACCGAGTGATTCGGTTCCCTGGAAAATCTTCATCACTTCTGGATCATCGGTTGGAATTGTTTTCGGATCAATGCCGCTTAAGTCTTGAAGCATCCGAATGACGGTCGGGTCATCGTGTCCGAGAATATCCAGTTTTAACAGGTTGTCATGGATGGAGTGGAAATCAAAATGAGTCGTTTTCCACTCTGAACCTGTGGCATCTGCCGGGAACTGAATCGGTGAAAAATCATAGATATCCATATAATCCGGAACTACGATAATACCCCCAGGGTGCTGTCCAGTTGTGCGTTTTACACCTGTACATCCCTGTACGAGCCGATCTACTTCGGCCCCGCGCATGTGGAGGTTATTGTCTCCGGCATAGCCTTTTACATAACCGTAGGCTGTTTTTTCTGCAACTGTGCCTATTGTTCCCGCTCGATATACATTGTCTTCTCCGAACAATACTTTTGTGTAATTGTGTGCGTGCGGTTGATATTCCCCTGAGAAGTTCAAATCGATATCAGGAACTTTGTCCCCTTTAAATCCTAAGAACGTTTCAAACGGAATATCATGGCCATCTTTTTTCAAAGGTGTTCCGCAATGAGGACACATCTTGTCGGGCAAGTCAAAACCGGAACCGACAGAACCGTCATTAAAGAACTCAGAATGCTGGCACTCAGAGCAGACATAGTGTGGCGGCAGCGGGTTGACCTCAGTAATCTCAGTAAGCGTCGCAACTAATGAAGATCCTACGGAACCACGGGAACCTACGAGATACCCGTCATCTAGTGAACGTTTTACAAGTTTGTGAGAGATCAAGTAAATAACAGCGAAGCCGTGGCCAATGATACTCTTTAATTCTTTTTCAATCCGCGCTTCGACAATTTCAGGCAGCTGTTCGCCGTAAATGCTTCTTGCACGCTGATAGCTCATTTCTCTGATTTCTTCATCGGCGCCTTCAATTTTCGGTGTATACAAATCATCTTTAATCGGCTTGATGTCATCGATTAAAGAAGCAACCTTTTGGGTATTGGTAACAACAATTTCCTTCGCTTTTTCTTCGCCTAAAAAAGAAAAAGCTTCAAGCATTTCGTCTGTCGTTCTGAAATGCACTTTCGGCAGTTCATGTCTGTTCAGCGGATTGGCCCCGCCTTGAGAGGATATTAAAATCTTTCTGTAAATTTTATCCTCATCATTCAAGTAATGAACATTTCCCGTAGCAACAACCGGTTTATTTAGCTTTTCACCCAATTTCGTGATATTCGCAATAATTTCTTTCAGCGATTTTTCATCGCGGACCAGTTCAAGCTCTAGCAAGTGACGGTACACTTCAGGCGGCTGAACCTCAAGATAATCATAGAATGCTGCGACATCTTCAACCTCTTCAGGCGATTTTTGCATCATCCCTTCAAAAACCTCTCCCCTGTCACAGGCTGAACCGATCAGAAGCCCTTCCCTGTATTTCTCAAGCTGAGATCTCGGGATACGAGGCACTCTGTAAAAATAATGAATATGAGAAAGTGACACAAGCTTAAATAAATTTTTAAGCCCCGTGCTGTTCACAGCGAGTAATGTTGCATGATACGGTCTAGATCTTTGATAAGCGTTGGACTGACCCATATTTTCATTCAGCTCATCATGGTACTGAATGCCTTTTTCAGCTGCGTCCTTCAGCATTTTCAGAAGCAAATAAGCAGTCGCCTCAGTATCATAGATCGCACGGTGATGCTGTGTGAGTTCGATATCAAACTTTTTACAAAGTGTGTTCAAACGGTGGTTCTTAAATTCCGGATAGAGAAAACGGCCAAGCTCAAGTGTATCAATGACTGGGTTTTTAGCTTTTTCGACTTCAAGAAGCTTTTTATAAGCTACGTTTAAGAATCCCATATCAAAGCTCGCATTATGAGCGACAAGGATATCATCGCCAATCCATTCTCTAAAATCTCTTATCACATCTACAACATCCGGAGCGTCGCGAAGCATATCATCGGTGATGCCAGTCAGCTCTATGATTGTTGCTGAAAGCGGACGATGCGGGTTCGCAAACGCCTCAAATTTATCAATAATTTCTCCGCCTTTTACTTTTACTGCAGCCAGCTCAATAATGGTATCGTATACAGCAGACAGTCCCGTCGTCTCGACGTCAAAAACAACATATGTTTCTTCCTCAAGCAGACGGTGTGCAGCGTTATAAGCAATTGGCACGCCATCATCAACGAGATTCGCTTCCATCCCATAAATCATTTTAATTCCATGCTTTTTGGCGGCAGAATACGCATCAGGGAAAGATTGAACAACAGCATGGTCCGTCAAAGCGATGGCCTCATGCCCCCATTTTTTCGCCTGTTCGACAAGCTTTCCAATACCCGTAACAGCATCCATTTGGCTCATTGGGGAATGCAAATGCAATTCCACTCTTTTTTCTCCTTCAGGAGCCGAATCTTCCCGGGTTTTTGCTTTTATTTCGTTTACGTCATTTGCGATCATGACGAGATCTCTGACGAAAGTGTCATTTTGAATGCTTCCGCGTGCTTTTACCCACATTCCTTTTTTCAGAGACTTCATTAGTGCCGCATCTTCTTTTTCACGTGCAAACATTTTGATTAAAATACTATTTGTGTAGTCTGTAATTTTGAAGATACACAGCGTACGCCCGCTTTTCAGCTCGCGGGTCTCCACATCAAACACGTAACCTTGGACTGTAATTCTCCGTTCTTCGTCCATGATGCTGTCAAGCGTCCGGATTTCTTCGTTATCTTTAATTTGGTAACCGATGACAAGAGGCCCATATGGCACTTGATCTTCATCACTTTCTTTATCTTTCTTCTCCATTTCAATCAGCGCTTGCATGGCCCGCTCTTGGTCTTCTGCAAGCTTTTGCTCCCGAAACTTTTGAACTTCTTGCTCGGATACAAATATTTCGGCATCAAGCTGAAGGTCTGGGAAACCAAATTGACGGTAGCCAGCTTGAATCATGGAACTGTATTTGTTCTTAAGAGCAGCCGCTTCTGTGTCTGTTTTTGTTTTGACAATCAGTTTATTGCCCTTCAGTTTCGGTTTTTGCTGGTTTAAGAGACTGATAATCGGCGGCGAAATGCCTTGCAATTCTTCAATGCATCGTGACCAGTAGTCTTGAACGATACTTTCACTGACCTCGGCATCCTGCACTTCAATTGAAGATGTCACTTTTGCTATGTGGGCAAACGATTGCGTCAGCCTCGTTGTTAATGTGTCATATATTTGAAAAGGCAGCAAAGATTTAAATTGAAAATGAAAATGCCAAGACTTAGAAGCTTTGTGTATTGTCAGCTTTTTAATCTCGCCATCTTCAAAATATGTCATGAAGGTATCATCTGTCATATTAATCTGCTGCAGAAGAATTTGAAACTGCCTTCTGTTTACTGATAACTGTTCCATTAAGACAGTATCCCTCCCTAAAAACATCATAAGTGAAGGTACCTCAGGCAATGAGGTACCTTCTATTATTTCTATTTTAACATGTTTTTTGCTAAATCGTTATGGTGATTACTGCTTGCTGATAAAAGCAGATAATTCATCTACTGAAACCTCAGTTGACTCACCCGTTTGACGGATTTTCACTTCGACAATTCCTTCGTCCGCACGTTTTCCGACAGTGATGCGGATTGGAAGGCCAATTAGATCTGAATCAGCGAATTTTACGCCGGCGCGTTCAGCACGATCGTCATAGAGCACTTCATAGCCCTCTGCTTTTAAATTGGCATACAGCTTTTCAGCAAGCTCTCTTTGCGAATCGTTTTTCATGTTCAAAGCAAGAATATGAAGATCATACGGTGCAACGCTTTTTGGCCATATTAATCCTTTTTCGTCGTGATGCTGTTCAGCAATAGCAGAAAGCGTTCTTGACACACCTACTCCGTAACAGCCCATCAGCATTGGCTGCGCGCGTCCGTTTTCGTCTAAGTATGTCGCATTCATCGCTTCTGAATAGCGTGTTCCGAGCTTAAAGACTTGTCCTACCTCGATTCCTTCCGCGAAACGGATCGTGCCTTTACCGTCTGGTGAAGGGTCGCCTTCTTTAATAAAACGAAGATCGGCAAATTCTTTAATTTGCGCGTCACGGTTCACGTTGACATTTTTATAATGATGATCTTCTTCATTCGCACCGGCAACAGCATTGACCATTGCTTTCACAGCATGATCGGCATATACTTCAACATCTTGATTGACACCGACAGGGCCGACAAAACCTGGCTCTGTTCCGAGCTGCTGAATGACCTCTTCATGTGTGGCAAGCTCCACAACTTCTGCATGAAGCAAGTTTTTCACTTTAATATCGTTGACTTCATGGTCGCCTCTTACAAGCACTAAGACAAAACGGTCATCTGCTTTAAACAAAACCGATTTAATGCAGGTTTCAGCGGAAACCTGTAAAAACGCAGTCAGTTCTTCAATTGTTTTTACGTTAGGCGTGTGGACTTTCTCTAAAGCTTTAGGCTCTTTATCAGAAGGGACTTCTTGATAAAGAACTTCAGCCATTTCGATATTAGCCGCATATTGTGATTCATCAGAATACGCAATTGTATCCTCACCGATTGCAGAAAGTGCCATAAACTCGTGCGTATCCTTTCCTCCCATTGCGCCTGAATCGGCGATGACAGGTCTTACATTAATGCCGCAGCGGGCAAAAATATTAGAATAGGCCTCGTACATTTTTTGATACGTTTCATCGAGGCTCTCTTCAGATGCATGGAAAGAATACGCATCCTTCATAATAAATTCGCGCCCTCTTAACAAACCAAAGCGAGGACGTTTTTCATCTCTGAACTTAGACTGGATTTGATACAGAGTCAGAGGGAGACGCTTATAAGATTTAACCTCATCGCGAACAAGTGAAGTGATGACTTCTTCATGCGTTGCCCCTAAAGCAAATTCACGGCCATGACGGTCTTTTAGTCTCATCAGTTCAGGACCATACGTATACCATCTGCCTGATTCCTGCCATGTCTCAGCCTGCTGCAATGCGGGCATAAGCATTTCTACGGCATCAATTTTCTCCATTTCTTCACGAACAATCTGCTGAATGTTTTGAATCACCTTATACGCAAGAGGCATATAGCTATATACCCCGCTCGTATTCTGTCTGATAAATCCTGCTCTCAGAAGAAGCTGATGACTTTTTGCTTCGGCATCAGCTGGAACTTCACGGAGCGTAGGAATAAGCGTCAAGCTTTGTCTCATTTCTTCGCACCTCTGATTGATTTACTTTTCGTTTACAAGAACAGCCGCTGGATATCGTTCCATGTGACGACCAGCATAAGAAGCATTAAGAAAGCTACCCCGATAAACACAACAAATGCTTCTTTTTCCCTGTTAATCGGTTTGCCCCGAATCGCTTCAATAAATAGAAATAACAGTCTTCCTCCGTCAAGTGCCGGAATTGGAAGCAGGTTGACAATCCCAAGGTTAATGCTTAAAAACGCAGCAAACTGGAATAAGTTCACTAACCCTGTTTTCGCCACTTGGTCTGTCATGTCATATATGCCGACAGGGCCTGACAGCATATCAAGTTTAAATTGGCCTGTTACTAATTTGCTTAAGTTGGTTAAAATGGCTTTGGTGACATCAACTGTTGATGTCGCGCCGTAAGCAACTGCTGAGAGAACACCTTTTTCAGTCGGCGCATAGGAACCGAAACGTCCGATTGTTTTTTTGTTCTCATCTTTCACAGCTTCCGGAGTCACTGCAATATGAAGCGTTTTGTTATCTCTTTTTACCGCAACATCCATTTCTTTTTCCGGATTTTCTTTTACAGCGGAGACAATGTCAGTCCAAGACCTCATTTTCTCTCCGTTAATGCTTTGGATATAATCCCCTTCTTTTAGCCCTGCTTCGGCCGCCCGTCCATTGTCTGTCAGCTGCCCGAGCATAGGCTCATTAGACGGTACACCTTGAATCAGCCCAAGCATCACTAAAATGACGTAAGCTAAAATAAAGTTCATAATCGGCCCTGCAGCAATCGCTTTAATCCGCTGCCACACTGGTTTGGAACCAAATTGGCGATTATACGGCGCAATCTGCACTTCTTCTCCGTCTACAATGAAAAAGGATGTTTCGCTGACAGTAAAGCTGGAAAGCTCATCCTCTTTCCCCTGTTCATAGCCGGTAATCTTCATGTCATGCTCTAAATCCGCTGTTTCCACTTCGATGACTAAAGCATCCGGGTATTTTTCCTTTTGATTGATGATGACTTTCTCAACTTGATCTTCTTTATTAAACAGAAGCCCGACCGTGTAACCAGGTTTCACCTCAATCATTTCCGGATCTTCGCCGGCCATACGGACAAATCCGCCGACTGGAAGGAGCCTGATCGTATAAACTGTTTCATTTTTTTTGAAAGAAAAAATCTTTGGACCGAATCCGATCGCAAATTCACGGCAGAGAATTCCCGCTCTTTGGGCTAGCAATAAATGGCCCAGTTCATGGAAGAAAACGAGCGTTCCAAAAATAATGATAAACGCTATAACTGTATTCACGAACATACCACCTTATGTGAGTATTGAATTGACGTATCCCCGGGTATCTTTGTCCACTTCTTGAATGTCCGCCAGGCTCGGTTTTTTCATTAACTGATGGCGGGATAATGCCTTTTCGATACAGTCTTCAATAGCCAAAAACGATATCTTGCCGGCTAAAAAGGCAGCGACAGCTACTTCATTTGCCGCATTTAGCACTGTCGGCATTGTTCCTCCTATTTTACCTGATTCAAAAGCAAATTGTAAGCATCGGAACCTGTCAAAATCAGCTTTCTCAAAATGGAGGCTGCCGATTTCCCATAATTCAAGCCTTTTCGCATCTGGTAATGGCAACCGGTCAGGGTAAGTGAGCGCATATTGAATTGGAACCCTCATATCCGGAGTTCCGAGCTGTGCGATCACACTTTTGTCATGAAACTCAACCATTGAATGGATGATGCTCTCCTTATGTAAAACCACATCAATTTGTTCATATGGTATATCGAAAAGCCAATGCGCCTCGATCACCTCTAACCCCTTATTCATCATTGTAGCCGAATCAATCGTAATTTTTGCACCCATTGACCAATTTGGATGTTTTAATGCGTCCTCAACCGTTACTGATTCGAGCTCCTCCCGCGTCTTGTCCCGAAAACTTCCGCCGGATGCCGTAATAATGAGGCGTTCAATGTTTTTAGCCTGTTCGCCTTGTAGCGCTTGAAAAATGGCCGAGTGCTCACTGTCAACAGGCAGCAGCGGAACATCGTATTTCTTAGCGTGTTCTTTTACTATATGCCCTGCAGTGACAAGAGTTTCCTTATTTGCAAGCGCGATTGTTTTTTTCTGTTCAATTGCCTTTAACGTCGGGATAAGACCGACACTTCCGAGCAAGGCGTTGACAACGATGTCAACCTCCTCCATCACTGCTGCTTCTATCAGTCCCTCTTCTCCCAGCCCAATTTGGCATTCAAAAGAAAAAGACATTTGTTTTAATTTATGATATGTATCCAGATCACCGACAGAGACAAACTTCGGCTGAAAGGCCTCTATCATTGGAACGGCCTTATCAATATTTCTGCCAAACGACATAGATACCAGCTGAAATTGATCTTGATGTGTACGAAGTACGTCAAGTGTCTGTTCGCCGATTGATCCTGTTGCTCCTAAAAGACAAATATTTTTCAAAGTTGCCACTACTCCTATTCTTTTTGCTGCATGATCAGTCTTATATTCATATTAGACTTTTTTATGAAAAAAGGGCAAGCAGAAAGTACAAGAAAGGCATGACAAACAAGAAACTGTCAAAACGGTCTAAGATACCGCCATGCCCGGGAAGAATCTTCCCAGAATCCTTTACATCGTAATGTCTTTTTAAGGCGGATTCCACTAAATCTCCAAGTTGTCCGAAAACAGACAAAAACAGCGTGATCAACAGCAGATAGATATACGGGACCGGAAGATGTGCAACAAGCTGAAAAATCGTCGCCAATACAAGCGCGATAACAATTCCACCTACAAATCCTTCCACTGTTTTATTCGGACTGATTTCAGGCCACAGTTTTCGCTTACCAAGCGCTTTCCCGACAAAATATGCACCGGAATCAGTGGACCAAATCACAACACACGCGTAAAAAATGTATGTTAATCCGTATTGGTCAATATTTCTGATTTCTATAAAATAATGAAAACACATTCCGATGTAAATTGCTGCCAGCGTAATAAAACCGACTTCATCAAAAGTAAAGGTGTTTTTCACCAACACTGTGTAAGTCAGCAAAAGCAGTACCGCAAACAAAGCGATTTCCATTTTTGAAATACCGTTCGCTTCAAAAAACGAATACTGGCTTGGCAATAA